>NZ_JBSFTP010000061.1:0-45263 GCF_053591315.1 Streptomyces sp. NPDC003042 | reverse complement strand
TTCTTTCCCGTGGGGGGGGCGCTGTCTCCCGCCCCCCCGCCCGGCTGTCGTGGTGGTGGCGCCCTTACGCCTCCTGCTCCCAGAGCGGGGTCACGTACGCGCCCGCGATGCCGCCGTCGACGAGGAAGTCGGTGGCGTTGACGAAGGAGGAGTCGTCGCTGGCGAGGAAGGCCACGGCGGCGGCGATCTCGGTGGGCTCGGCGAACCGGCCCAGCGGGATGTGCACCAGGCGCCGGGCCGCCCGCTCGGGATCCTTGGCGAACAGCTCCTGGAGCAGCGGGGTGTTGACCGGTCCGGGGCACAGGGCGTTGACGCGGATGCCCTCGCGGGCGAACTGCACGCCGAGTTCGCGGGTCATGGCGAGGACGCCGCCCTTGGAGGCGGTGTAGGAGATCTGGGAGGTGGCGGCGCCCATGATGGCGACGAAGGAGGCGGTGTTGATGATGGAGCCGCGCCGCTGCGCCTTCATGTAGGGCAGGGCGGCCTTGCAGCAGAGGTAGACGGAGGTGAGGTTGACGTCCTGGACCCGGCGCCAGGCGTCGAGTTCGGTGGTGAGGATCGAGTCGTCGTCGGGCGGGGAGATGCCCGCGTTGTTGAAGGCGATGTCGACCGAGCCGTAGGTGTCGTAGGCCGTCTTGAAGAGGGCGTCGACCTGTTCCTTGTCGGTGACGTCCACCTGGACGAAGAGGCCGCCGACCTCGTCGGCCGCGGCCTTTCCGGCGGCGGCGTCGATGTCGGCGCAGACGACGTTGGCGCCTTCGGAGGCCAGGCGGCGGGCCGTGGCCAGGCCGATGCCGCTGCCGGCTCCGGTGATGACGGCGGTGCGGCCGACCAGGCGGCGGCAGATGATCTCTTCGGTGCGGTCGGTCATGGCGTTCAGGCCTCCGTGCTGATGAAGACGTTCTTGGTCTCGGTGAAAGCGGTGAGGGCGTCGGGTCCGAGCTCGCGGCCGAGTCCGGACTGCTTGTATCCGCCGAACGGGGTCCAGTAGCGGACGCTGCTGTGGGAGTTGACGGACAGGTTGCCCGCGGCGACGGCGCGCGAGACGCGCAGCGCGCGGCCGATGTCGCGGGTCCACAGGGAGCCGGAGAGGCCGTACTCGGTCGCGTTGGCCAGGCGTACGGCGTCCTCCTCGTCCTCGAAGGGCAGGACGACGGCGACCGGGCCGAAGACCTCTTCGCAGGCCACGGGCGCCGTGGGGGCAACGTCCGTGACGAGGGTCGGCGGGTACCAGAAGCCGGGGCCTTCGGGGGCGGTGCCGCGGATCATTGCAAGGTCATCGGTGACATACGACCGTACGCGGTCGCGTTGCAGAGCCGAGATGAGCGGGCCCATCTGGGTCTTCTCGTCGAGCGGGTCGCCGACCCGGACGGATTCGATGCCGGGGGCGACCAGCTCCAGGAACCGGTCGTAGACGGAGCGCTGTACGAGGATCCGGGTACGGGCGCAGCAGTCCTGGCCGGTGTTGTCGAGGAAGGCCATCGGAGCCGCCGCCGCCGCGGCTTCCAGGTCCGCGTCCGCGAAGACGATGTTGGGGCTCTTGCCGCCCAGTTCGAGGGTGACCCGCTTCACCCGGTCGGCGCACTTGGACATGATCTGCTTGCCGACGCGGGTGGAGCCGGTGAAGACGATCTTCGCGACTCCGGGGTGCTCGACCAGTGCGTCCCCGGTGACCGCTCCGTGGCCGGGGAGCACCTGGAAGAGGTGCTCGGGGATCCCGGCTTCGAGGGCGAGTTCGGCGAGGCGCAGGGCGGTGAGCGGGGTGGTCTCGGCGGGCTTGAGGATGACGGCGTTGCCCGCGGCGAGGGCGGGCGCCAGCCCCCAGGCGGCGATCGGCATGGGGAAGTTCCAGGGGGCGATCACGCCGATGACGCCGAGGGGTTCGAGGAAGGTGACGTCGATCCCGCCCGCGACCGGGATCTGGCGGCCGGAGAGCCGCTCGACTCCCCCGGCGGCGAAGTCGAGCAGGTCGCGTACGTTGCCGGCTTCCCAGCGGGCGTTGCCGATGGTGTGGCCGGCCTCGCGGACCTCGACGCGGGCCAGTTCCTCGACGTGTCCGTCGACGACCGCGGCGAAGCGGCGCAGCAGTCTGGCCCGGTCGGCCGGGGCCGCGGCCGCCCAGGCGCGCTGGGCCGCGGTGGCTCGTACGACGGCGGCGTCGACGTCGTCCCGTGTGGCGGCCGGGACGGTGGCGACGACTTCCTCGGTGGCCGGATTCAGCACTCTCAGATCGAATGGGGCCAGCACATCGGACACGTGGTGCCTCACAGACTTCGGTTCGGTGCGGTGCGGTGCGGTCGGTGGTGGATCACAGGCGTTCGAAGCAGCGGCGCAGTTCCCAGTCGGTGACGGCCGAGTCGTAGGCGTTGAGTTCGACGCGCGCCATGTTGCGGTAGTGGGCGACCACTTCGGGGCCGAAGGCGGCCTTGGCGATCTCGCTGTTCTCCCAGAGCTCGGCGGCCTCGCGCAGGGTGGTGGGGACGTGCGCGTAGTCGCCGGTGTAGGCGTTGCCCGTGCAGGCCTCGGGCAGTTCCAGGCGGTGCTCGATGCCGTAGAGACCGGCCGCGAGCAGGCCCGCGACGGCGAGGTAGGGGTTGACGTCTCCGCCGGGGAGGCGGTTCTCGAACCGCATGGAACGGCCGTGGCCGACCACGCGCAGGGCGCAGGTGCGGTTGTCGACGCCCCAGGCGACCGCGGTCGGGGCGAAGGATCCGGGGCGGAAACGCTTGTACGAGTTGATGTTCGGGGCGTAGAGAAGGGAGAAGTCGCGCAGCGCGGCGAGCTGTCCGGCCAGGAAGTGCCGCATCACCGGTGACATTGCCGTGTCACCGTGTGAAGGGGCACCGTCCGACCCCTCACCGGCCATCGCGTTGCGTCCGTCGGCATCGTTGAGCGAGAGGTGGATGTGACAGGAGTTGCCCTCGCGCTCGTCGTACTTGGCCATGAAGGTGAGCGAGACGCCCTCCTGCGCGGCGATCTCCTTGGCGCCCGTCTTGTAGAGCGCGTGCTGGTCGCAGGTGGTGAGCGCCTCGTCGTAGCGGAAGACGATCTCGTGCTGACCGAGATTGCACTCGCCCTTGGCGGACTCGACGACCAGGCCGGCGGCCTGCATCTCGTTGCGGATGCGGCGCAGCAGGGGTTCGACGCGGCCCGTGCCGAGCACGGAGTAGTCGATGTTGTACTGGTTGACGGGGGTCAGGCCGCGGTAGTCGGCGTTCCAGGCCTGCTCGTAGGTGTCCTGGAAGACCATGAACTCCAGCTCGGTGCCCACCATCGCGGTGTACCCGTGCTCGGCGAGGCGTTCCAGCTGCCGGCGCAGGATCTGCCGCGGTGCGGCGACGACGGGCGAGCCGTCGTTCCAGGCGAGGTCGGCGAGGACGAAGGCGCTGCCGGGGTTCCAGGGGATGCGGCGCAGGGTGGCGAGGTCGGGGTGCATGGCGAAGTCGCCGTAGCCCCGGTCCCAGGAGGACATCTCGTATCCGTCGACGGTGTTCATGTCGGTGTCGACGGCGAGGAGGTAGTTGCAGCCCTCGGTGCCGTGGGCGAGGACCTCGTCGAGGAAGAACTGCGCGGCGAACCGCTTGCCCTGGAGCCGTCCTTGCATGTCGGGGAAGGCCAGGACGACTGTGTCGATCTCGCCGCTGGCGACGAGGGCGCGGAGCTCCCCGGGCGCGAGCGGCGGCTTGCGGTCTACCACTGGAATCTCTCCTTCGGTGAGCCGAGTGGGCCTAAGGTATTGAATAGAACCATTGCTTGGGAAGGGGAGGAGCCGAAGATGACCGACACGGCGAGCGAGGGTGGCGCGATCGCGCGGCTGAATCCCGTGCTGCGGCAGGTGCGGGCGGGCAACGGTTTCGAGGAGGCGCTGGAGCAGATCCTCCAGGTGGTCCGGCTGGGTCTGGTGCCGGCCGGGGAACGGCTCCCACCGGAGCGCGAGTTGGCGGAGCGGATGGGGATCAGCCGGGTCACCCTGCGCGAGGTGCTGAAGGTACTGCAGGACCAGGGCCTCGTGGAGGCCCGGCGCGGCCGGTACGGAGGAACGTTTGTGCTGGCCCGCCCGGACACCCCGGCCGGCGGAGCCGAGGAGGAGCTGCGGCGGCGGGTCGCGGGCGTCGACATCGAGGACGCGCTGCGCTTCCGCGAGGTCCTGGAGGTGGGCGCGGCCGGGCTGTGCGCCTCCCAGGGGCTGACGGAGGAGGACTCCGAGCGGCTGCTCGGCGCGCTGGGCGCCACCCACGACGCCCCGCTCAGCGACTACCGCCGCCAGGACACCCTCTTCCACCTCACCCTGTGCGAACTCGCCGGATCCGCCACGCTGACGGCCCAGTACGCGGCCGTCCGCGCCACCGTGAACGACCTGCTGGACTGCATCCCGCTGCTGGTGCGCAACCTGGAGCATTCCCAGCAGCAGCACACGGCGCTGGTGGAGGCGGTCCTGGAACGCGACGCCGAGGGGGCGCGCGCGACGATGCGCGAGCACTGCTGCGGCACGGCCGCCCTGCTGCGCGGATTCCTGACATGAGCGGCGGGGCAGTGGGCATGGTGCCGGGGCAGGGCGCTGGGGCGGCGGTGAGGGCGGCGGCCGGTCAGTCCGGAGGGGCCGAGGAGGTTTTCGTAACCGCTGTTTAACGCACGGGTCTTGCGCGCTCCACTCCCCTGACGCAAAGGTACGCCTCACAACCATTGCCCTAGCCTGGAGCGCACATGGCCGACGACCTCGCACCCGTGCCCACGTCCGCACCGCCCGGGTCCGGTTCCCCCGGCGGCGCGGACGCGGAGTACCTCAAGCGCCGCACCCTGCGCCGCGGCAGCGCCGGCTGGCTCCTGCTGACCGGACTCGGCGTCGCCTACGTGGTCTCCGGGGACTTCTCCGGCTGGAACATCGGCCTGGACAAGGGCGGCTTCGGCGGCCTCGCCATCGCCACCGTCCTGATGGGCGCGATGTACGCCTGCCTGGTGTTCTCCCTCGCCGAGCTGTCGACCATCCTGCCGACCGCGGGCGGCGGCTACGGCTTCGCCCGCCGGGCGCTGGGCCCCTGGGGCGGCTTCCTGACCGGCACGGCCATCCTCATCGAGTACATCCTGGCCCCGGCGGCGATCGTCATCTTCATCGGCGACTACGTCGAATCCCTCGGCCTCTTCGGTCTCACCTCCAGCTGGCCGGTCTACCTCGGCTGCTTCGTCGTCTTCATCGGCGTCCACCTGTGGGGCGTGGGCGAGGCCCTGCGCTTCAGCCTCGTCGTCACCGCCATCGCCGTGGCCGCGCTGCTGATCTTCGCCGTCGGCGCCTTCACCGAGTTCGACGCGGCCTCGCTCGACGACATCGCCGTCGACACCACCGCGTTCGGCTCCAGCTCCTGGCTGCCGTACGGCGTCCTCGGCATCTGGGCGGCCTTCCCCTTCGGGATGTGGTTCTTCCTCGGCGTCGAAGGCGTGCCGCTGGCCGCCGAAGAGGCCAAGGACCCGGTCCGCTCCATGCCCAAGGCGCTCTCCATCTCCATGGGCATCCTCGTCCTGCTCGCCCTGATCACCTTCCTCGCGGCCACCGGCGCGCAGGGCTCCGACGCCGTGAAGTCCGCCGGGAACCCCCTGGTCGTCGCGCTGGAGGGGGACGGCGGGCCGACCGCGCTCAGCCGCTTCGTCAACTACGCGGGACTCGCGGGACTGGTCGCGTCCTTCTTCTCCCTCATCTACGCGGGCTCCCGCCAACTGTTCGCGCTCTCCCGGGCCGGCTACCTCCCGCGGTTCCTGTCGCTCACCTCGCGGCGCAAGGCCCCGTACCTCGGTCTGGTGATTCCCGGTGCGATCGGTTTCGCCCTCGCGGCGGCCACCGGCAACGGCGCCCGCATGCTCAACATCGCGGTGTTCGGCGCCACCATCTCCTACGCGCTGATGGCCCTCTCACACATCGTCCTGCGCCGCCGCGAGCCCGGCCTGGAGCGCCCGTACCGCACCCCCGGCGGCGTCCTGACCTCGTCCGTCGCCTTCGTCCTCGCCCTGTCGGCCCTGGTCGCCACCTTCCTGGTGGACAGGGACGCGGCATTCATCGCACTCGCCGTGTACGGCGTCGCCCTCGCCTACTTCGCGATCTACAGTCGGCACCACTTGGTGGCCTCGGCGCCGGAAGAGGAGTTCGCCGCGCTGGCGGAAGCCGAGGCGGAGTTGACCCGCGACTGAAATCCTGAGCCCCGTCGTCACCAGCCCCTCATCACCAGCCCCTCGTCACCGTGCCCCGCACCACTCCGGAGGTAAGCCCGTGCCCAGGCCGCTCATCGGCATCAGCACCTACGTGGAGGAATCCACCCGCTACGGCGTGTGGGACCTGCCCACCGCCCTCGTCCCCACCGGCTACTACGAACTCGTCCAGGCGGCGGGCGGTGCGGCCGTGCTGCTGCCGCCGGACGAACCGGTGCGGGCGGCGGAGGTGCTGAAGCGGCTGGACGGCCTGATCGTGGCGGGCGGACCCGACGTGGACCCGGTCCACTACGGAGCCCCGCGCGACCCGCGCACCGGCGCCCCGGCGACGGTCCGCGACGCATGGGAACTGGCCCTGATCGGTGCGGCCCTGGAAACCGGGCTGCCGCTGCTGGGCATCTGCCGGGGCATGCAGGCGCTGAACGTCGCCCTGGGCGGCACCCTGATCCAGCACATCGACGGCCACGCGGACACCCCGGCCCTCACCTCCTGGCATCCCGTACGCCCGGTCCCGGGCACCCGGTACGCGGCGCTGGTCCCGGAGGAGGCGGAGGTTCCGACGTACCACCACCAGGCGGTGGAACGCCTGGGCCGGGACCTGGTCGTCTCCGCGTACGCCCTCGACGGCACGGTGGAGGCGATCGAGGTCCCCGACCCGGACCGCTGGGTCGTGGGCGTCCAGTGGCACCCGGAACGCGACAAGGACACCCGGGTGATGGCGGCGCTGATCGAAGCCGCCGGTGATCGCGCGGCGGTCCCGGCCCTCTCGGCCGCCCGCGCCGTCTGACGAAGGGCCCCCTCGGACCCGGCGCCCCGGTGCCGCTGCACGGGACGCCCTCCCCGCCCGACCGGAGCCCGTCCGGCCGGGCGCCTGGGCGCCACTGCGCGGGTGCGCGTCAGGGCGCAGGTTCCCGTGCCCGGTGTCGCTGCGCGGGGCCTGTCCACCACCCTGCCCCTTCCCGAAACCGGGGCCGGCCCCGGACCCCCTGTCGGCACGGCGACACCGCCCCCGGCGCCGGCACCCCGGCTACGGGCGGGCGCGGGTCAGGGACAGGAGGTCGCGGGCCGGGCCCGCCGGGCGGGAGCCGGTGGGCCATACCGCCCGCAGCTCCCGGCCCAGTTCGGCGCCGGCGACGGGAACCGTCACCAGCCGCCGTCCCGCGAGCTCGTCGCCCAGCGCCAGCTCCGACAGCACGCACGGCCCGGCCCCGCTCACCGCCGCCGCTTTCACGGCCGTCGTCGACGCCAGCTCCAGCAGCGGCTCGGCCAGCCCCCCGTACCCCGCCAGCGCCGCGTCGAGCACCTGCCGCGTCCCCGACCCCCGCTCGCGCAGGATCAACGGGGTCTCGGCCAGCTCCGCCGCCGCCACCGCGCGGGTCCGTCGGGCCCACCGGTGCGACGGCGCCACGGCCACCACCAGGCGGTCCTCGGCGATGACGGCCGAGTCCAGCCCCTCCGGTACGGAGAGCCCCTCCACGAAGCCGAGGTCCGCCTCATGGGTCAGGACCCGCTGTGCGACCACCGCCGAGTTCCCGGCGTGCAGCGACACCGCCGTATCCGGCCGCTCCCCCCGCAGCGCGATCAGCCACCCGGGCAGCAGGTACTCGGCGATGGTCATACTGGCCGCCACCCGCAGTCGCGAATCGCGGCGGCCCCGTAGCGCCTGCGCGCCCGCGTCGAAGGCCTCGGCCGCCTCCACCACCCGCCGGGCCCAGTCCGTGACCAGGGCCCCTTCCGCCGTCAGCGTCGACCCGCGCGGCGAACGGTCCACCAGTGCCACGCCCAGCCTCGTCTCCATCGCCCGGATCCGGCTGCTCGCCGCGGGCTGCGTGATGCCCAGCCGCCGGGCCGCGCCGCTGAGGCTGCCGACCCGTGCGACCGCGAGCAGCAGCTCCAGCGCGCCCAGATCGGGCACGCGGTGCGCCAGCGGTACCCACTCCTCGTTAGCCATAACGTCAGTTTATGACCTCATAGGACAGTGGCCCCTGCCGCCCTCTCCCACCCGGCGCGACGCTGGACCCATGGTCACCACCCTCGTGCGCCCCCTCCCCGCCGAGAGCACCGCAGTCGCGCCGCGGACCCACAAGGTCCCCGCGCTGCGCCACCTCGGCCCCAACTGGTACGCCGCCGTGATGGGCACGGCGATCATCGCCAACGCCGGCGCGACCCTCCCGTACCAGCTCCCCGGCCAGCGCGTCGCCTGCCAGCTCTTCTGGGCCCTGTCCGCCACCCTGCTCGCCGTCCTGCTCACCGCCCGCGCCGGACACTGGCTCCACCACCGCGACCAGGCCCGCGCCCACCTCCTCGACCCCGCCGTCGCCCCCTTCTACGGGTGCCTGTCGATGGCGCTGCTGGCCGTCGGCGGCGGCACCCTGCTCGTCGGCAAGGACCTCGTCGGGGAGCGCGCGGCCGTCATCGGCGACGCCGTGCTGTTCACCGCCGGCACCGCGATCGGCCTGGCCATGGCGGTGGTCGTGCCCTACCTGATGGTGGTCCGCCACAAGGTCGAGGCCGCGCAGGCCACGCCCGTCTGGCTGCTGCCCGTGGTCGCCCCGATGGTCTCCGCCGCCCTGGGCCCGCTGCTCATACCCCACCTGCCCGCCGGCCAGCCCCGCGCGGCGATGCTGCTGGCCTGCTACGCCATGTTCGGCATCAGCCTGCTCGCCACCCTGCTGCTGCTCCCGCTGATCTTCGGCCGGCTCGTCTTCGACGGCCCGCTGCCCCTCGTGCTGACCCCGGCCCTGTTCCTCGTACTGGGCCCCCTCGGCCAGTCCACCACCGCCGTGAACCAGCTCGCGGACATGGCCCCCCGGTCGATCGGCGCCCCCTACGCGGACGCCCTGACCGCCTTCGCGGTCGTCTACGGAGTCCCCGTCATGGGGTTCGCCCTGCTGTGGCTCGCGCTCGCCTCGGCAATGCTGGTCCGGGCGGCGCGCAGGGGCATGCCCTTCGCCATGACCTGGTGGGCGCTGACCTTCCCCGTCGGGACCTGCGTCACCGGCGCCGCCGGACTGGCCCGCCACACCGGTCTGGACGCCTTCGCCTGGCTGGCCGCCGCCCTCTTCGTGGGCCTGCTGACCGCCTGGCTGCTCGCCGCCGGCCACACCCTGCGCGGCCTGTTCACCGGCCGTCTCCTGGCCGCGCCCCGCTGACCTGCCCGGCCGCCCGCAGGGCCCGCGCCAGGACCGCCGGGGCCTCGGCCAACGAGGGCCCGTACCAGGTCAGATGGCGGCCGCTGACCAGGGCGGCGGGTAGCTCCGGGAAGGCCTCGGGCCCGTCCTCGGCGGTGAAGCGGTACGGCTCGTCCGGGAGCACCACCAGCTCGGCGCCGCCCGCCGCGAGTTCCGCCACCGGCACCCGCGGATACCGCTCCGCGTGCCCGGCGTAGATGTTGCGCACCCCCAGCCGCGCCAGCAGGTCCCCCGCGAAGGTGTCCCTCCCCAGCACCATCCAGGGCCGCCGCCACACCGGCACGAAGGCGGTGAGCGGACCGACGGCCGGCGCCGGATCGGCCCACGCGGCCTCCGCGTCCGCCAGCCACCCGGGCCGCTCCAGCCCCAGCGCCCCCACCAGCACCCGGTCCAGCTCGCTCAGCGCCTGCGGCAGATCCCGGATCTCGGTGACCAGCACCTCGACCCCGGCCGCGCGCAGCGCCGCCAGGTCGGCGGCCCGGTTCTCCTCCTCATTGGCGATCACCAGGTCCGGGCGCAGCTCCACGACGGCCCGTACGTCCGGGTTCTTCGTCCCCCCGATCCGCGCCGCGCCACCGAGGTCCGCCGGATGCGTGCACCAGTCCGTGGCTCCGACCAGCAGCCCCGGCGCGCTCACCGCCACCGCCTCGGTCAGCGACGGTACGAGGGAGACGACCCGCACCGGATCAGCGCCCCGGCGACGGCGGCTCGGAGATGGCGTCGATGTGCTCGCCGACCGCGACGACCAGCAGCCGGGTGTCCTCGGTCATGGCCCGCCAGCGGTGCCGTACGCCGCCGGACAGGAACAGCGCGTCCCCGCTCTCCAGCCGGTACGCCCGCCCCTCCGCCTCCACCTGGCAGGCGCCCGAGACCACGTACATCAGTTCGTCGTTGCGGTGCTGGTACTCGCGTCCGGCGTCCTGGTCCCCGGTGAATTCCAGCGCGTGCAGCTGGTGGTGCCCGCGTACCAGGGGCCGTACGCCCGGCATCGGAGTGAGCCCGGAGTCGTCACCGGCGCGTACGAGGTCCACCGTGCGCGCCGTGTCGGAGGCGGCCAGCAGGTCGACGGCCGTGGTCTCCAGCGCGTCCGCGACCCGCTCCAGGGAACGCATGCTCGGCCGGGCCCGCTCGTTCTCTATCTGGCTCAGGAAGGGGACGGACAGGCCGCTGCGCGCCGATACCGCGGCGAGGGTCAGGTGGAGCGCGCGGCGCCGCTTGCGCACGGCCACGCCCACCCGGAGGGGCTCCTTGGAGTCCTTCTCCTTCTCCTTGTCGTCCCGGTCGTCCCGGCCGCGCTTGTCGTCCTTGTCGTTCATCTCGGGGCTGCCCTCCCCTGTACGCCGTCACACTTCGGTGTGCTGTACAGCACCTTACGCAGCAACCGCCTCCGGTTCGCGCGCTGGAGCCAAGCAGCCCGCGTCCTGGTCGGTTTCCGTGGCATCCGGTCACCCTACGTGGCCGCCGGAGGCCCGCCACAGCACGCGGTCACGGTGCGGCATCATCGGGGGCGTGACGACACGACGCCTGATGCTGCTGGACACCGCCTCGCTCTACTACCGCGCCTACTTCGGAGTGCCGGACTCCGTGAAGGCGCCCGACGGGACCCCGGTCAACGCCGTGCGCGGGCTGCTCGACTTCATCGGCAGGCTGGTCCAGGACCACCACCCGGACGATCTGGTGGCCTGCATGGACGCCGACTGGAGGCCGCACTGGAGGGTGGCGCTGATCCCGTCCTACAAGGCGCACCGCGTCGCGCAGGAGAACGAGGGCGCGCCCGACATCGAGGAGACCCCGGACACCCTCGCCCCTCAGGTGCCGATCATCGAGGCGGCGCTCGACGCCTTCGGCATCGCCCGGGTCGGGGTCGCCGGGTACGAGGCGGACGACGTGATCGGCACGCTCACCGCCCGCGCGCAGGGTCCGGTGGACATCGTCACCGGCGACCGGGACCTCTACCAGCTGGTGGACGACGCCCGGCAGCGCCGCGTGCTCTACCCCCTCAAGGGCGTGGGCATGCTCCAGGTGACGGACGAGGCCTGGCTGCGGGAGAAGTACGGGGTCGACGGCCCCGGCTACGCGGACCTGGCGCTGCTACGCGGCGACCCGAGCGACGGCCTGCCGGGCGTACCGGGCATCGGTGAGAAGACCGCGGCCAAGCTGCTGGCCACGTACGGGGACCTCGCCGGGATCATGGCGGCGATCGACGACAGGACGTCGAAGCTGACCCTCACCCAGCGCAAGCGCCTCGACGAATCCCGCCCCTATCTGGCGGTGGCCCCCAAGGTCGTACGGGTGGCCTCCGACGTCCCGCTACCCCCCTTCGACCCGGCGCTGCCGCGAGTGGCGGCCCAGCCCGAGCTGGTGGACGCGCTCGCCCATCGCTGGGGCCTGGGGGGTGCGATCTCGCGCCTGAGCAGCGCGCTGCGCTCCTGAGATGCTAACTTAGGTAATCCTAAGTTTCAGGGGAGTCAGGGGAGACACCGTGGCAGAAGGACGCGCCCGTACGGTCGGCACCGCAGTCGTCGTACGCACCGAGCGGCTCACGCCGCACATGGTCCGGGTCGTGCTGGGCGGTGACGGGCTGGCCGGTTTCGGCGCGGGCGTGTACACCGACCACTACGTGAAGCTCCTGTTCGCGCCGGACGGCGTACGGTACGCGGAGCCCTGGGACCTGGAGCGGATCCGCTCGACGCACCACCGCGAGGCCTGGCCGCGCCAGCGCGCCTACACGGTCCGCGCCTGGGACCCGGCCCGCCGGGAACTGACCCTGGACTTCGTCGTCCACGGCGACGAGGGCCTCGCCGGTCCCTGGGCGGCCCGCGTCCAGCCGGGCGAACTCGTCCACTTCCTCGGCCCGGGCGGCGCCTACGCGCCCGACCCCGTGGCGGGATGGCACCTCCTGGCGGGCGACGAGAGCGCCCTCCCGGCGATCGCCGCCGCGATGGAGCGGATGCCGGCCGGCGCCCGTGTCCACGCCTTCGTCGAGATCGACGGCCCCGCCGACGAACAGCGGTTCTCCACCCCGGACGGCGTCGTCCCGGTCTGGCTGCACCGCGGCAACCGCCCGGTCGGCGCAGCCCTGGTGGAGGCGATCACCGCCTTGGAGTTCCCCTCGGCGGACGTCCACGCCTTCGTCCACGGCGAAGCCGGCTTCGTGAAGGAACTCCGCCGCCACCTGCGCCTGGACCGCGGCATCCCGCGCGACCGCCTGTCCATCTCGGGCTACTGGCGCCAGGGCGAAACGGACGAGGGCTGGCGCGCGATCAAGCGCGACTGGAACGCCACGGTGGAAGCCGAACAGGACCTCCACTCAGCCGCCGCCTGAGGCGGGGCCTTCCAGCCCTCCGACGCACGAGGCCCGGGCCAGGGGCAGCACCCCGCCAACCGACCCGCACGGGCACGTGGTCGCCGACCTCCCAGCCCGCCGCCGCTTGAGGCGCGGGTCCGGGGCAGCGCCCCGACAGCCGGCCCGCACGGGCCCCGGCACCGGCGGAGCCGACGGGCGGGGGGCCGCGCCCGGCGTCTCCTACGACGACGCCGGCCGACTGCGCCTGAGCCACTCGGGAGCCTTCGACCTCGGCGCCAACACCAACGTCACCATGCTGCCCCTGGAGAAGCTCGGCATCGTCGTCCTGACGAACGCCGCCCCCACCGGCCTCGCCGACGCCATGGCCCTGGACTTCTCGACACCGCCGAACACGGCAAGCCGACGACCGACTGGCTCGGCCTGATGGCCTCGGTCTACGCCCAGCAGGAGGACCAGGCCCGCTCCCCCACCGACTACGCGCACCCGCCCACGACCGCGCAACCGGCCCGCGACGCCAGCGCGTACACCGGGACGTACGACAACCCGTACTACGGCAAGCTCACCGTGACGGTGGACGACACCGGCACCGGCGACAACACCCGCCTGACCCTCTGCCTGGGCCCCAAGCCCCTGCGCTTCCCCCTCACCCACTACGACGGCGACACCTTCAGCTTCGAGACGACCGGCGAGAACGCCGTGGGCCGCACCGGGGTGACCTTCTCCGACGACACGGTCCGCGTCGAGTACCTGGACGAGAACCACCTGGGCACCTTCACCCGGCGATGACCCGAGCCGTAGCCGCCTACCCTGGTTCCTGATGACCCGCAGATCCCACGTCCCCGCCTCGCCCCTCCCGCAGCTCGCCGGCATCGACCCGGTCCGGCTGCGGCTGCCCCCTGACCCGGACGGCAAGTGGCGGGCGCTCGGCGACTACCTCACCGAGCGCTACGCCGGTACGCGCGGCGAGCAGTCCATGGCCCGGCTGATCGCCACCGGCCGGGTACTGGGCCCCGGCGGTCGGGTGCTGCGTCCCGAGGACCCGTACGAGCCGGGCGGCTGGCTGTGGTTCCACCGGGACATGCCGCCGGAGCCCCCGGTCCCCTTCCCGATCCGCGTCGTGTACCGCGACGAGCACCTCCTCGTCGTGGACAAGCCGCATTTCCTGGCGACCACCCCGCGCGGCAGCCACGTCACGCAGACCGCCCTGGCCCGCCTGCGCCGGGAGCTGGACCTGCCCGCGCTCAGCCCGGCGCACCGGCTGGACCGGATGACCGCCGGACTGGTGATGTTCAGCATCCGCCCGCAGGAGCGCGGTGCCTACCAGCTGCTCTTCCAGAAGCGGCAGGTCCACAAGGAGTACGAGGCCCTCGCGCCGCACGACCCGGCGCTGGAGCTGCCCCGCACGGTCCGCAGCCACATCGAGAAGATCCGCGGCGTGATGGCGGCGGTCGAGCACCCCGGCGCCGAGCCCAACGCCGAGAGCCTGGTCGAGCTCACCGAGACCCGCGGCGGCCTGGGCCGCTACCGGCTGACCCCGCACACCGGCCGCACCCACCAGCTGCGGGTGCACATGAACAGCCTGGGCCTGCCGATCCTCGGTGATCCCGTCTATCCGGTCGTCGCCGAGGCGGCGGACCCGGCGGACTACCGCCGCCCGCTCCAGCTCCTGGCCAGGACCCTGACCTTCACCGATCCGGTCACCGGCCTCACCCACCGCCTGGAGACGGGCCTCACCCTCCAGGCCTGGCACGACCGCCCCGGCTGGGAGGCGGGCCCGGAAGCGGCCTAGTCGGCGACCTCCGCGACCCCCGCGATCCGCAGCGCCGCATCGGCCGCGGCGTTCGCGAAGGCGGCCACCGGGCGCGCCGGATCGGAGCGGTGGATCAGCATGACGCCCTCGATCAGCCCGAAGACGAGATCGTTGCGCAGGGTCAGCCCGGCCTCGTTCCCGGCCAGTTCGGCGCCGACGGAGGTCGCGTCGAGCAACGACCGGTAGCTGTCGCGCAGTTCCTCCCGCATCCGCCGGAACTGCCCGAACCGCGGCCCCCGCACCTCGGGCAGCAGGTACAGGGCGCCCAGGTTGTACGGCCCCCCGCACAGCAGCATCACATCCGAACGGCACAGCTCCCACAGCCGGTCCGCGGCGGGTCGGCCGGTCTCGGCCAGCAGTTGTCGCGACACGGCCAGCGAAGGCGCGACCGTGGACTCCAGCAGTTCGGCGAGGAGTTCCTCCTTGCCCCCGAAGTAGTGGTACATCGTCGCCTGGCGCATTCCGGCCCGTTCGGCCACCGCCCGCGTGGTGGTGGCCGCGTACCCCTGCACCGTGAACAACTCGGCCGCCGCGCAGAGGAGTTCCTCGCGCGGCGGCCGGCCGCTCGGCGGTCTCAGCTGATCGGCGCGTGGCCGACCGACCCGTCTCGGACCTTCGTCCGTTCCCCCACTCATACTTCGATCGTCGCACAGGACACGCAGAACCGATCATGGCAAGAGATGAGATCCGGCCATCCCGGGTCTCGGAGGAAGCCCCAAAAGCGCCTACCCGACCGAGCTGTAGGCCACTACACCCCGAAGCAGTGCGTCCATGGCCTTCCGGGCATTGCGCGCCACCGTGCTGCCGCCCTCCGAGGACGGCGGAGCGGAGGACACCGGCGCCGCCGCCGCGATCTGCCCCAGCACGTCGATGACCTGCTTGCACCAGCGCACGAAGTCACCCGCCGGCATCTCCGCCTCGCGCAGCACCTCGTCCAGGCTCTTGCCGGAGGCCCACTCGTACGCGGCCCACGCGAAACCGAGGTCCGGCTCACGCTGGCCCACGCCCTCCGCCTGGTTGATGCGGTGCTCCTCCTCCAGCGCGTCGAGCCGGCCCCAGATGCGGACCATCTCTCCCATCGCCGCCTTGGCCGCTCCGCCCGGCACCTTCGGCGCCACCGCGTCATCGGACTGCCGGGCCTCGAAGACCAACGCCGACACACAGGCGGCCAGTTCGGCGGGGTTCAGCCCCTCCCAGACACCCTCGCGCAGACACTCCGCGGCCAGCAGGTCGAGCTCTCCGTAGAGCCGGGCCAGCCGCTTGCCGTGCACGGTGACCTCGTCCTCGCGCAGATAGTCCAGTTCGGTGAGCAGCGCGTGGATCCGGTCGAAGGTGCGGGCGATGGTGTTCGTCCGTCCTTCGATGCGCCGCTCCAGCTGCTGGGTGTCCCGCTTGAGCCGGTAGTAGCGCTCCGCCCAGCGCGCGTGGTCCTCGCGCTCGTCGCAGCCGTGGCAGGGGTGCGCGCGCAGCTCGGTGCGCAGCCGGGCGATCTCGCGGTCGTCGGCCGCCGCTGCCCGCCCGGGGCGGTGCCGCTCCTGGACGAGGTGCCCGGCCCTGCTGCGCAGGGCGGTCGCCAGGTCCCTGCGGGACTGCGGCGAGCGCGCGTTGAACGTCTTGGGGATCCGCATCCGGTCGACGGCCTCCACCGGCACCGGGAAGTCGATCGCGGCGAGCCGCTTGACCTGCCGCTCGGCGGTGAGCACCAGCGGGCGCGGGCCCTCGGTGTACTCGTGGCCCCGGTGTCCGTTGGAGCGGCCCGCCGGCACGCCCGGGTCCAGGACCAGGGCCAGCCCGGCGAACTTCCCGGTCGGCACGTGGATGACGTCGCCCGGCTTGAGCTTCTCCAGCGAACTGGCCGCCTGCGCCCGGCGCTGCGCCGCGCCCTGCTTGGCCAGGTCGGTCTCGCGGTCCTTGAGCTGGCGGCGCAGCCGCGCGTACTCCTCGAAGTCGCCGAGGTGGCAGGTCATGCCCTCCCGGTAGCCCTCCAGGCCCTCTTCGTTGCGCTGCACCTGCTTGGAGATCCCGACGACCGAGCGGTCCGCCTGGAACTGCGCGAAGGAGGTCTCCAGCAGCTCGCGCGAGCGGTGCCGCCCGAACTGGCTGACCAGGTTCACGGCCATGTTGTACGAGGGCTTGAAGCTGGAGCGCAGCGGATACGTACGGGTACCCGCGAGCCCGGCGAGCGCCACCGGGTCCATGCCCCGCTGCCACAGCACCACCGCGTGGCCCTCGACGTCGATGCCGCGCCGCCCGGCCCGGCCGGTGAGCTGCGTGTACTCGCCGGGGGTGATGTCGGCGTGCTGCTCGCCGTTCCACTTGACCAGCTTCTCCAGGATGACCGTGCGCGCGGGCATGTTGATGCCCAGCGCGAGGGTCTCGGTGGCGAAGACGGCCTTCACGAGGCCGCGTACGAAGAGTTCCTCCACGACCTCCTTGAAGGTGGGCAGCATGCCCGCGTGGTGCGCGGCGATGCCCCGCTCCAGGCCTTCGAGCCACTCGTAGTAGCCCAGGACGTGCAGGTCCTCGGCCGGGATGGAGGCGGTGCGCTGCTCGGCGATCTCGCGGACCTGGAGGCGCGCGGTGTCGTCGTTGAGCCGCAGGCCCGCGTACAGGCACTGCTGGACGGCGGCCTCGCAGCCGGCCCGGCTGAAGATGAAGTTGATGGCCGGCAGCAGGTTGTCGTTGTCCAGCCGTCCGATCACCTCGGGGCGGGCGGGGGTCCACACCCGGCCGCGGGAGCGGCGCTCCCGCTCGCGGTCGGCCTCGCGGACCGTCCTGCCGCGCCGCCGGTCGTTCAGGGTGTACGTGCGGCTGTTCTCCTCGCGCGCCATGCGCAGCAGGTCGGGGTTGACCTCCCGGCGGGCGGAGCCGCGGCCTCCGTGGTCGGACTCCTCCTCGAAGAGGTCGTAGATCCGGCGCCCGGCCATGACGTGCTGCCACAGGGGTACGGGCCGCTCCTCGGAGACGATCACCTCGGTGTCGCCGCGCACGGTGTCGAGCCAGTCGCCGAACTCCTCGGCGTTGGAGACGGTGGCGGACAGCGAGACCAGGGTCACCGACTCGGGGAGGTGGATGATCACTTCCTCCCAGACGGCGCCCCGGAAGCGGTCGGAGAGGTAGTGCACCTCGTCCATCACCACGTAGCCGAGGCCGAGCAGCGCCTGGGAGCCCGCGTAGAGCATGTTGCGGAGCACCTCGGTGGTCATCACGACCACGGGCGCGTCGCCGTTGACGCTGTTGTCGCCGGTCAGCAGGCCCACCTTGGCGGCGCCGTAGCGCTTGACCAGGTCGGCGTACTTCTGGTTCGACAGGGCCTTGATCGGCGTCGTGTAGAAGCACTTGCGGCCCTGCTGGAGGGCGAGGTGCACGGCGAACTCGCCGACGATCGTCTTGCCCGAGCCGGTCGGGGCGGCCACCAGGACGCCCTTGCCCGCCTCCAGTGCCTTGCAGGCTTCGACCTGGTACGGGTCCAGGTCGAATTCGTACATCTCGCGGAAGGGGGCCAGCGAGGTGGCCTCTTCGGCGGCGCGGATCCGGGCAGCGGCGTACCGCTCGGCGGGTGAAAGTTCTTCGGTCATCTTGATTCGAGCCTACCCGCCGCCTCCGACAACAGTCGCGATCATTTAAGCGGAGTGCTCAGGCGGCGGGAACGCTCGAAATCCTGGAAACGCTCAGGTCGCGTCTTCGTATCCGTTGATCCGCCGGCGCCCGCCGTCGTCCTGTCCGGGCAGCGCGGAGGGGGCCGCGACCGGTTCCATCGCGCCGACCGGCTGCGGGGTCAGGTCCAGCGGGGCGGCCTCGTCGTCGCCGAGACCCGCGTCGGGGTCGTTGCGCCGGCGCCTGCGGTCGTTGAGCAGGCAGACGACGAGCGCGATGAAGTAGAGGGCGACGATCGGGCTGGCCAGCGCCAGCATGGTCAGCGGATCACCGGTGGGCGTCGCGAAGGCGGCGAAGAGGGTGATGCCGAGGACCATCGCCCGCCACCAGCTCGCCAGCCGCTTCCCGGTCAGCACGCCGGTGAAGTTGAGCAGGATCAGCAGGAGCGGCAGTTCGAAGGCCAGGCCGAAGACGACGACCATGCGCGTGACCAGGTCGAGGTAGTCGTCGACCGGCAGCAGGTTGCGCGCGTGATCGGGCGTGAATTCGAGCAGGATCGTGGCGCTCTGCGGAAGGACGTTGTACGCGAGGACCGCGCCCGCGCCGAACAGCGGAGCACCGACCGCGACGAAGCTCATCGCGTACTTCTTCTCGTTGCTGTGCAGGCCGGGGGCGGCGAAGGCCCACAGCTGGTACAGCCACACCGGCGCGGACAGCACCACACCGGCGGTGAGCGAGACCTTCAGGGCGATCGAGAACGGCGCGATGAGGCCGTTGACGGTCATGTCGGCGCAGGGGCGGCCGTTGCGCTGCGAGACCACGCCGTCGGTACAGCCGACGGAGTCCAGCATCGGCTTCAGCATGAAGTCGATGAGGTCCTTGTAGAAGAAGGCCGCCACGACGGTGATCACGAGGATCGCCACGACCGACTTCAGCAGACGGTTTCTCAGCTCGCGCAGGTGCTCGACGAGCGGCATCCGCCCTTCGGCGTCCTTCGCCTGCTGGTCTAGTTTCCCCCGCTTGCGGGCAGACTTGAGCAACCCACGTCCCTTGTCTCGTTGCAGATGACCGGCGGTCCGGTGTGAACCGGGTGTCAGCCCTGGGCGGTGCGGTTCGGCTCGCTGACGGGCCGGGCGCTGGTGACGTCACCGGGCGCGGCCTGGATGGTGCGCGGGGCGACGACGGGCTGCTGCGCGGCATGGTCGGCGGCCGGAGCGGCGGTGGCCGCCGCAGCGGCGTCGTCGGACTCGCCTTCCTTCTTCATGGCCTTGGCCTCGCTCTTGAGGATGCGGGCCGACTTGCCGAGGGAACGGGCCATCTCGGGAAGCTTCTTGGCGCCGAACAGCAGCACGATGACAGCGATGATCAGAAGGATCTCAAGGGGCTTCAGATTGCCGATCATGTGTGTCTTCCTTCTCACCGGAGCGGCTGGTTGTGGTGGCCTGGCGGCTCCGGACGAAGATCCGGTCCCGCTCTCACATGGATCGTAACCCCCGATGGTTAACGCCCGGCAATCCCCCGGGGTCTCCACGTATCCGTGCGGCTTAGACGGTACGGGTCCGCCGCCGCCTTTTCCATGGGCGTGCGGCCGCCGACACACGAGGGGCCTGAAGGGCGCCTACGGACGGGCGGCGCGGCCCGCCCGGGCCAGGTCGGTGGCGGCCCGCTCCAGGTCGCCCGAGGCCTCGGTGATGCGGCGGCTGGCCTCGGCCACCTGGCCGGACAGCCGCCGCACCTCGACGAAGACCCGTACGGCCAGGACGGAGAGGACGGCGACCCCGAGGAAGCCCAGGGCAATTGCGAGCATCGGCCACAGCATGGGAGGAGCCTAACGCCTGGCTCAGATGCTGCGCAGAGTGCTCACGCCACCACCGGTCAGCAGCTCCACGATGCGCTCACCGGCCGGTTTGCGGACCGAGGCCGCGCACTCGGGACAGGTGAACGAGTAGAACGTGGTCCGCCGGCTGCCACCGATGGCCAGCCGCAGCGCGGCCGCCGGAAGCTCGAAGCGGGCCCGGCACTCGGGACAGGCGGCCTTGAAGGTGACCGGCCCCGCCGGGCCGGCGCCCGCCGCCGGCCCCGGCGCACCGGAAACCCTGCCCTGCACGGACCCAGATGATGTCGACATCGCCCCCCGCTCCCTCTCGCCCCGCCCTCTTCCCCAGTTCTTCCCTAACGCTCTTCCCCGTACCCCGCGAGCGCCTCCGCGGCGGCCTTGCGCGCGCTGTCGGCCAGCTCCGGCGGCGACACGATCCGCCCGTCCCGGCCCAGGCGCAGCGCGAGGCGGCGCAGGGAAGCCGGGTCGGGGCTGCGCAGGGTGATCCGCAGGCCCCCTCCAGGCAGCTCCTCGGCGCTGTCGTGCGGGTAGTACTCGGCGACCCAGCGTCCGCCGGGGCCGACCTCGACGACCACCTCGGGGTCCTCGGCGGCCGGCTGGACCAGCCCCTCGGACAGGTCGCGGGGCTCGATCGCGGGCGGGTCGGCCCGCTCGTCGAGGATCCTGATCTCGGCGACCCGGTCCAGGCGGAAGGTGCGCCTGGCCTCCGAGAGGTGGCACCACCCCTCCATGTACGTGTGCCCGACCGCGAAGAGCCGGATCGGGTCGACGGTGCGCTCGGTCAGCTCGTCCCGCGCGGGCGAGTAGTAGCGCAGCCACAGCCGCCGCCGCTCGGCGATGGCCCGGTCGACGTCCGCGAAGACCCCGCCCTCGGACTCGAAGGTCACCGACAGCCGGGCGCTGGCCCCGGCGACCTCGCCGGCGGCCGCCTCCAGCTTGGCGGTGGCCCGCAGCAGCGCGTCCCGGTCGCTCTCGCGCAGGCCCGGCAGCGTCGCCACCGCCCGGGCTGCGACCAGCAGCGCGGTCGCCTCGTCGGCGGCGAGCCGCAGCGGCTCGGCGGTGGACTCCCCCGAGGCGTCGGGGTTGCGCCACCAGATGCGCTCCCCGTCGGTGTCGATGTCGAGCAGGTCCCCGCCCCGGAAGCTGGTCCCGCACATGGGCAGCACGTCGAGGTCCGAGATCAGCTCGTCCTCGGTGATGCCGAAGGCGCGCGCGACGTCGGCGACGTGCGCCCCGGGGCGCTCGCGCAGGTACGTCACCAGGGACAGCATCCGGCGGGTCTGGTCGATGGCGTTGGCAGCCATGCTTGTACGTCTCCCCCTCAGGGCGTTGCTACTGATGTTCCGGTCAGCCCTGGGCGACGGCGCGCAGCCGGTCCACCACGTCGGCCCGCAGGTCCGCGGGCTCCACCACCACGACGTCCGGGCCGAACTCCACGAGCCAGGCGTCCAGCCCGTGCCCGTACGGGATCTCCAGCTCGTCCCAGCCGTCCGCGCCCTCCCGCACCGCGGTGGCCTTCGCCCGCAGCGGGTACCCGGCCCCGGCACGCAGCCGGATCAGCGCCGAACGCTCCGCGCCCTCCCCGGCCCACCTCGCCACGGTCTCCCGTACCGTCACCACGTCCGGCACCTCGGCGGTGTACGCGCCCGCCCGGGAGCGGACCTTGCCGGTGATCCGGGAGAGCCGGAACACCCGCTCCGCCCGGCGGTCGCGGTCGAAGCCGGCCAGGTACCAGTGGCCGCGCCAGCACTCCAGCGCCCACGGCTCCACCTGACGCGGCTCGGGCCGCGCGGCATTGGACTTGCGGTAGTCGAAGACCACCGGCCGCCGGTCCCGGCAGGCCAGCATCAGCGGCTCGAAGGCCGCCTCGTGGACCGGGATGCGCGGCTCGATGGCGCTGTGCTGGCCCTCGTACGGGTCACCGGCCTCCGGCATCCCGCCGGCCCGCAGCTTCTGCAGGGCGCCGTTGGCCGCGCCCGCCAGGCGGGCCTGCTGCCACACCTTGGCCGCCAGCCCCAGGGCGGCGGCCTCCTCGGCGTCGAGGGAGACGGGCGGCAGCCGGTTGCTGTCCCGACGGGCCAGGTAGCCGGTGTCACCCTCCAGGTTCTCCACCGTCTCGATCACCAGGCCGAGTTCCCGCAGATCGTCCTTGTCCCGCTCGAACATGCGGTTGAAGGACTCGTCGTTCCCGGCCTCCATATAGGCCTCGATGGAACCGCGCAGCTCGCGCTTGCTGAGGGGCCGGCGGGTCCCCAGCAGACACAGCGCCAGATTCATCAGCCGCTCGGCCTTGGCAATCGCCATCGACGCCGTTCCCCCGCTCTCGACACACACACTCGTGACCGTTGACCGTACCGCCCCGGCGGTCCCCGGCAAAAGCGAGGGCCCCCGCCGTCCGGCGGGGGCCCACAGCTGTCAGCAGCCGGATGATCAGGCGGCCATCAGGTCACAGACGAAGATCAGCGTCTCGCCCGGGGCGATCGCGTTGCCCGCGCCACGCTCGCCGTACGCCATGTGCGCCGGGATCGTCAGCTTGCGACGGCCGCCGACCTTCATGCCCTGGATGCCCTTGTCCCAGCCGGTGATGACCTGGCCGGCACCGAGCTGGAACTGGAGCGCGGAGCCGCGGTTCCACGAGGCGTCGAACTCCTCACCGGTGGAGAAGGCCACGCCCACGTAGTGGACGGAGACCCGGGAACCGGCCTTGGCCTCGGCGCCCTCGCCCTCCCAGATGTCCTCGATCAGCAGGTCGGTCGGGACCGGGCCCTCGGGGAAGTCGATCTCGGGCTTCTCGAGCTTGTCGCTCACGGAACTGCTCCTCATACGTACGAAACGGTCAACCGGAACAGTCTTACATCACCGCGAGGATGTCGAGGCTGAAGACCAGCGTCGACTTGGCCGGGATGGTGCCCTGCTCCTTGTCCCCGAAGGCCTGGTCCGGCGGGATGACCAGCAGGATGCGGCTGCCGGTCTTCTTGCCCACGATGCCGTCCTTCAGGCCCTTGACCGACAGCTCCGCCATCGGCCAGGTCACCGTCTGGTCGGTGGCGTAGGTGCTCTCGAAGGACTTGTCGTCCTTCCAGGTCTTGCCGTTGAACTTGACCACGACGTTGTCGGTGTCCTTGACCACCGGGCCGGTGCCCTCGATCACATAGTTCGACACCAGCTTGGCGGGCTCCGCGGTGTCCTTCGGCACGGTCACGGAGACTTCCTTGCCGTCCGTGTTCGTACCGATCTTCGGCAGGTCCTTGCTGTCCTGCGGGACCTCCTTGCCCGTGGCCGAGGCCGGGATGGAGGCACCCTTGACGATGTCCACGACGAAGACCAGCGTCGCGTTCGGCTTGATCTTCTCGCCGGAGCCCTGCGCTCCGTAACCGAGCTCCGGCGGGATCACCAGCTCGACACGGCTGCCGACCTTCTGGCCCTCCAGGCCCTGGTCCCAGCCCTTGATGACCATGCCGGCACCGATGGTCACATCGAAGGTCTTGCCCTTGCCGAAGCTCGCGTCGAACGGCTCCTTGCCGTCCCACACCTGGCCGGAGTAGTTGACCTGGGCGACATCGCCCTTCTTCAGCGCCGGGCCGTCGCCCTCGCTGATGACCTCCACCTTCAGCTCCTTGGGCGGAGCACCCTTCCCCTGAGCCAGGGTGGGCGTCTCGCCGAACTTGGCACCCTCCGTGATCGCGGGGATCCCGTTCTTCGCTTCGGTGGAGTCGGAGCCCTTGCCGTCACCGCAGGCCGCCGTCGAAAGCAGCAGCAGGGGTACGACAAGAAGGCCGGCAAGTCGGCGCACGTGTTCCTCAGATCTCAGACGGCGGGCGGTCGCCCGCCACTCTAAGCCGTGCGCAGGGCCCCGTACGAGATTCGTACGGGGCCCTGCCGAAGATCTGTGGGATGTCACACTCTGTCGTCGCCCATATCCGGCTACATCCCGGCGATCAGCTTCTCCACCCGGTCGTCCACCGACCGGAACGGGTCCTTGCACAGCACCGTGCGCTGCGCCTGGTCATTGAGCTTCAGGTGCACCCAGTCCACCGTGAAGTCACGCCGCTGCTCCTGCGCCCGGCGGATGAAGTCCCCGCGCAGCCTGGCCCGCGTCGTCTGCGGGGGCACCGACTTGCCCTCGAAGATCTTGAGGTCGTTGCAGACCCGCGCCGCCTGCCCCTTGCGCTCCAGCAGGTAGTACAGCCCGCGCCTGCGGTGGATGTCGTGGTACGCGAGATCTATCTGAGCGACCCGCGGATTCGACATGGTCATGTTGTGCTTGCCCCGGTACCGCTCGATGAGCTGGTACTTCATGACCCAGTCGATCTCGGTACCGATCCGGTCCAGATCCTCCTCGTCGATCGCGTCGAGGGTCCGGCCCCACAGCTCCAGAACCTGATCCACGACCCCGGTACGGATCCCCCGCCGCTCGGCGAAGTCCACGGCCTTGTCGTAGTACTCGCGCTGGATCTCCAGGGCGGACGCCTCGCGACCGCTGGCGAGGCGCACCTTGCGCTGGCCGGTGATGTCGTGGCTGACCTCACGGATCGCCCGGATCGGGTTCTCCAGGGTCAGGTCCCGCATCACCGTGCCCGCCTCGATCATGCGCAGCACCAGGTCCGTGGCGCCGACCTTGAGCAGCATGGTCGTCTCGGACATGTTCGAGTCCCCGACGATCACATGCAGACGCCGGTAGCGCTCGGCGTCGGCGTGCGGCTCGTCACGGGTGTTGATGATCGGCCGGGAGCGGGTGGTGGCGGAGCTGACGCCCTCCCAGATGTGCTCGGCCCGCTGGCTGACGCAGTAGACCGCGCCCCGCGGGGTCTGCAGCACCTTGCCCGCGCCGCAGATCAGCTGGCGCGTGACGAGGAAGGGAATCAGGATGTCCGCAAGGCGGGAGAATTCTCCGTGCCGGGCCACCAGGTAGTTCTCGTGGCAGCCGTACGAATTACCCGCCGAGTCGGTGTTGTTCTTGAAGAGGTAGACGTCGCCCGCGATTCCCTCCTCGTGCAGGCGGCGTTCGGCGTCGACGAGCAGGCCTTCGAGAATGCGCTCGCCGGCCTTGTCGTGAGTGACCAGTTCGATCAGGTTGTCGCACTCGGGTGTTGCGTATTCCGGATGCGATCCCACGTCGAGGTAGAGGCGGGCGCCGTTCCGCAGGAAGACATTGCTGCTGCGGCCCCATGACACAACACGGCGGAAGAGGTAGCGCGCCACTTCGTCAGGAGACAGTCGGCGCTGTCCCCTGAACGTGCACGTGACGCCGTACTCGTTCTCCAGCCCGAAAATGCGGCGGTCCATGACTGAACATTACGCCTTCTGCCCTCTTCTGAAACCGGGTTCGAGAGCGGCGTTCCGATCAGTTTCTGATGAGCCGCTCCGACGGACCCTCCGCGGAGCCCCCCTCCGAGCCCTCCGCCGAGCCCTCGGCGCCGCCATCCGAGGAGCCCGCCACCGCGCGACTGCGGCCCGGACCCGCCAGCGCCCGCTGAGTGGCCATCAGCACCAACAAGGCCGCCGCCCCCGCGACACTCGCCACCGCGAAACCGGCCGCCGTACCGCCCAGTTCCACCGCCGGACCCGCCGCCGCCGTACCGATCGCCGCACCCACCCCGAAGAACGTGACCAGCCAGGAGAACGCCTCCGTCACCGTGCCGGCCGGAGCGTGCCGGTCCACGACGATGAACGCGCAGGCGATCGCCGGCGCCAGGAACACACCGGCCAGCGCGGACAGCGCCGTCATCACCACCGGACCCACCGTCAGCATCAGCGGCAAATAGCACACCGCCAGCAGGGCCACCAGCATCCGCAGCCGCCGCTCGGGCGCGCCCGCCCACTGCCGGGCCCCGTAGACCACGCCCCCGACCAGCGCGCCCAGACCCAGCGCCGCCATCAGCCAGCCGTAGACCGCCTGACCCCCGTGCTCGTCCGCGTACGCCACCGCCGCCACCGTGATGGAGCCCAGCGCCGTACCCACGAAGAAGAACGCCCCCAGCAGCGCCAGCAGCCCGCGCGAACGCAGCGCGCCCAGCCAGTGCGCCTCACGCGGCGCCGAACGCCACGTACGCGCCGGCGCACACACCACCACCGACAGCGCGCCCAGCACACCGATCGCGTTGATGGCCAGCAGCGCCACAGCCGGCGACCACAGCGACACGAACAGCGTCACCAGCAGCGGCCCGACCGTGAACATGACCTCCTGCGCCACCGCGTCCATCGCGTACGCCGCGTGGACCCGCTCCTCCTTGCCGCCCAGCACACTCGGCCACAGCGCCCGCAGACCGCCCTCAAGCGGCGGCGTGAACAGCCCCGCCACCACCACCGCCGCGTAAGCCACGGCCGCCGAACCCGTCCCGGCCAGCGCCAGCCACACCATGCCCAGCGCCGACACCACCGCGGCCGGCAACTGCACGCGCGGCTGCCCGTACAGGTCCACGGCCCGGCCCAGCAGCGGCTGACCCACGGCATTCGCCACCCCGTACACGGCGGCGAGCGCCCCCGCGAGGCTGTAGCTGCCCCCCTCGGCCCGCGTGAACAGCACGATCGCGATCGGCCCGGTGCCGTTCGGCAGCCGGCCGACGAGCGTGCCCACCAGCAGCCTCGCGGCGTGCCGGGTCTTCATCAGCTCCGCATAACCCGCGGCCATGTCCGCCCCTTCCTGCCCGGCCCCGGCCGGGTAATACGTATAACGTGAGGCCGTCATACGTACCATGACCCCAACCCCCCGGTCCACCCCCACGAACCGCCCCCACCCCCCGACCTCGCACTTCAGGAGCCCCCTGTGACGAGACCCACCAGCCGCGACGTGGCGACCGCCGCCGGAGTCTCCCAGGCCACCGTCTCCCTCGTCCTCGGCGAAAAATGGCGCGGCCGCGTCTCCGAACGCACCGCCCGCCTCGTCCGCGACACCGCCACCCAACTCGGCTACCGCCCCAACCTCGCCGCCCGCAACCTCCGCCTCGGCAGCACCCGCACCGCCCTCCTCGTCGTCCCCGCCCTCACCAACGAGTTCTTCGCCCGCGTCTACACCGGCGCCGCCCGCATCGCCGCCGAACACGGCTTCGGCGTCGTCCTCTACCCCTCCCCCGACGGCACCGGCCCCGCCCGCGACCCCTTCGCCTCCGCCCGCGCCGCCCTCGACGGAGTCATCGCCTCCTCCATGGCCGCCGACACCCTCGACGCCATCGGCGGCGACGACCTCCCCCTCGTCATGCTCGACAGCGACCCCACCACCGGCAACGCCGCCGCCCACGTCAACCTCGCCATGGCCGACGGCATGCGCCAGGTCACCGAACACCTCCTCACCCTCCACCACCGCCGCTTCCTGCACCTCGCCTCCGCCGTCGACTCCTGGACCTTCGACATCCGCGCCCAAGCCCTCACCACCCACCTCGCGCCCCACGCCGAGCTGCGCACCGTACGCGCCCCCCTCAGCGTCGACGGCGCCCGCACGGCCGCGGAGATCGCCCTCGCAGCCCCCCACAACCGCCCCACCGCCGTCATCTGCGACGACGACATCCTCGCCGCCGGCGCCTGCAAAGCCGCCCGCCGCCTCGGCCTGCGCATCCCCGAAGACCTCTCCGTCACCGGCTTCGACGACCTCGCCCTCGCCACCGCCGTGGACCCCGAACTCACCACCGTCCACCTCCCCGCCGAAACCGTCGGCGAACAGGGCATGACCGCCCTCCTCGCCGTCCTCGACGGCACCCCCTGGAACGCCCCCGACATCCCCGTCGACCTCATCGTCCGCGACTCCTCGGGCCCCGCCCCCGCCCACTGAACCCGGACACGACAAAGCCCCGGCCCACCCCCAAGGGGCAGACCGGGGCCTCACACACGCAGCACTACTCCGCCTCGTCCTCCGGCTCGTTCGACACGGCATCCGCCTGAGCCGCCGCCGGAACATCCGCCTCCAGCAACCGCGCCAGCTGCCGCCCACGGATCCGCTTGAACTTCCGCTGCTGCGCCCGCGTCCGGTCCAGCACCGCGACCTCCAGCCGCTCCGCCGGAATCGTCTTGTCGGCGCCATTGGCCTGACTCGACAGCGCCTGCACCGCCAGCTTCAACGCGTCGGGCAGCGTCATCCCCTCCCGGTGGCGCTGATCCAGGAACGTACTGATCTGCTCGGCGTTCCCGCCGACCGCGACCGAACCGTGCTCGTCCACGATCGACCCGTCGTGCGGCAACCGGTAGATCTGGTCCCCGGCGGCGGTCGCACCGACCTCCGCCACCACCAGCTCCACCTCGTACGGCTTCTCACCGGCACTGGAGAAGATGGTGCCGAGCGTCTGCGCGTACACGTTCGCCAGCCCACGGGCCGTCACATCGTCACGGTCGTAGGTGTAACCGCGCAGATCCGCGTACCGCACACCGCCGATCCGCAGGTTCTCGTACTCGTTGTACTTACCGGCGGCCGCGAAGCCGATCCGGTCATAGATCTCGCTGAACTTGTGCAGCGCACGGGACGGGTTCTCGCCGACGAACACGATGCCGTCGGCGTACTGCAGCACGACAAGGCTGCGACCGCGGGCGATGCCCTTCCGGGCGTATTCCGCCCGGTCGGCCATGGCCTGCTGGGGTGACACATAGAACGGAGTCGACACCGGCTGTCCGTCCCTTTCTTCTGGGCTCCTACGGGGCGACGAACGGTCAGAGCAGGGCGGCGCGCGGCCCGTCGGGCTGCTCCATACGCCGTTCGGTGATGGCACGGGCGAGCTCGGAGGACTCCGCCTCGCTGAGCCTCCTGAAGCCCTCGTCGGTGATGACGGTGACGATCGGGAAGATCCGGCGGTACAGGTCCGGGCCACCGGTCGCCGAGTCGTCGTCGGCGGCGTCGTACAGAGCCTGCACGACCAGGGTGGTCGCCTGCTGCTCCGTCAGATCGTCGCGGTACAGCTTCTTCATGGAACCGCGGGCGAAGATCGAACCGGAACCGGTGGCGGCGAAGCCGTGCTCCTCGGAGCGGCCGCCGGTCACGTCGTAGGAGAAGATCCGGCCCTTCTCCTTGGCCTCGTCGTAGCCGGCGAAGAGCGGCACGACGGCCAGCCCCTGCATCGCCATGCCCAGATTGCTCCGGATCATGGTGGACAGCCGGTTCGCCTTGCCCTCCAGGGAAAGGGTCGCCCCCTCCACCTTCTCGAAGTGCTCCAGCTCCAGCTGGAACAGCTTGACCATCTCCACGGCCAGACCGGCGGTACCGGCGATGCCGACGGCCGAGTACTCGTCCGCCGGGAACACCTTCTCAATGTCCCGCTGCGCGATCATGTTCCCCATGGTCGCCCGCCGGTCACCGGCGAGCACGACCCCGTCGGGGAAGGTCGCGGCCACGATGGTCGTCCCGTGCGGCGCCTCGATGACTCCGTCCGGCAGCTTGCGGTTGCCGGGCAGCATGTCGGGCGAGTGCGCGCCCAGGAAGTCCATGAAGGACGACGACCCCGGCGTCAGGAAGGCTGCCGGTAGACGCCCTGTGCCACGATTGTTGGCTTCCACAGGTTTCCTTCCACGTAAGCGGCTGCACGCCGTATGACGTCCGGCCGATCCTTGAGCTGCCCCAGTGCGGCGTTACAGCTGAAACACAGTACGCCTCGGACCTTACCCGTCTGATGATCGTGATCAACGTGCTCGGCCGGAGCATCCTGACAGAGCAGGCAGACCCCGTCCTGAGCCGCGATCATGTCATCACGCTCAGCCTCGGTAATCCCATAGTGGCGCTTGAAGTAAGCGGCCCGGTTCCGTTGCGCTCGGCACTCTCGGCAGTAGCTGGCCCAACCGTCCGAGCTCGTCTTGTTCCGCTCCCACTCCGCATGAGGTTTGATCTCCCCGCACTGGGGACACCGCTTGTGGCCGGACGGCACGGGGATCTTCGCCCGCACCGTCCGCCCTTTCGCTTCTTGTTGCCGCTTGTAGTGATCGGCCTGGCACTCGCGGCAGTACGCCTGAAGACCGTCCCGCATCGAGCGATTACTCGCGAAGGCCTCGAATGGTTGAACACGCTTACAGCGCGAGCAACGCTTCATTCCTTCAGGCGCCACCTCGACCACGCCCACCCCCCGCACCTTCGATTCGAAGGCCAAGTTCCTAAAGGAGCTTTACTGGCCACCCTTTTGCACGAACGACCTCACGAAATCCTCGGCGTTCTCTTCCAAGACGTCGTCAATCTCGTCAAGTACGGAGTCGACGTCGTCGGAGAGCTTTTCCTGGCGCTCCTTGAGGTCGGTCGATTCCTCGACCGCCGCCTCCTCGACCTCCTCGGTCGAGCGCTGCGCCTTCTGCTGTCCGCCGCCGGTGTCCTTGGTCGCCATGTCTACCTCACCCCGCTCGGTTCGCACGCTCACGTCGAAGGACCCCGGATCGGGACCCCTCTCAAGATCAGACCCTACGTCGGACCCTACAAGGAGGGTCCGACATTCGTCCCCGCAGTTGTTCATAACGTCCGGCTGTATTCATGATTCCCGGACCGGAGGCCTTTCAGGCCCGCTCAGCGCCCCGAAAGCACCCGCACCAGGTCCTGCGCCGTGCGGCAGCGGTCCAGGAGCTCCTTGACGTGCGCCCGCGTGCCCCGCAGCGGCTCCAGCGTCGGGACGCGCTGGAGGGAGTCGTGGCCCGGGAGGTCGAAGATCACCGAGTCCCAGGAGGCCGCCGCCACGTCGTCGGCGTACTGCTCCAGGCACCGGCCGCGGAAGTAGGCCCTGGTGTCCTCCGGCGGCTTGGTCTCCGCCCGTTCCACCGTCGGCTCCTCCACCAGCCTCTGCATCTTCCCGCGGGCCACCAGACGGTTGTACAGCCCCTTGTCGGGCCGTACGTCCGCGTACTGGAGGTCCACCAGGTGCAGCCGCGCCGCGTCCCAGTCCAGTCCGTCGCGCCTGCGGTAGCCCTCCAGGAGCTCCCGCTTGGCGACCCAGTCCAGCTGCCCCGACAGGCTCATCGGGTCGGTCTCGAGCCGGCCCAGGACGTCCTCCCACCGAGTGAGGACATCCTTGGTCTGCTCGTCCGCGTCGGACCCGAACCGCTCCTCCACGTACTTCCTGGCCAGCTCGAAGTACTCCATCTGGAGCTGTACGGCGGTCAGGGTGCGCCCGCTGCGCAGCGTGATCAGGTGGTGCAGGTCGGGGTCGTGGGAGACCTGGTGCAGGGTGCGTACCGGCTGGTCCACGGCCAGGTCGACGTTGATGAAGCCGTCCTCGATCATGGAGAGGACCAGCGCCGTGGTGCCCAGTTTCAGGTAGGTGGAGATCTCGGAGAGGTTGGCGTCGCCGATGATCACGTGCAGCCGGCGGTACTTCTCCGCGTCGGAGTGCGGTTCGTCGCGGGTGTTGATGATGGGGCGCTTGAGCGTGGTCTCCAGACCCACCTCGACCTCGAAGTAGTCCGCGCGCTGGCTGATCTGGAAGCCGTGTTCGCGTCCGTCCTGGCCGATGCCGACGCGGCCGGCGCCGGTGACGACCTGGCGGGAGACGAAGAAGGGGGTCAGGTGGCGCACGATGTCCGAGAAGGGGGTCTCCCGCTTCATCAGGTAGTTCTCGTGCGTGCCGTAGGAGGCGCCCTTGTTGTCGGTGTTGTTCTTGTAGAGGTGGATCGGCTGGGCGCCGGGGAGCTGGGCGGCGCGCTCGGCGGCCTCGGCCATGATCCGTTCGCCGGCCTTGTCCCAGCGGACGGCGTCGAGCGGGTTGGTGATCTCCGGGGAGCTGTACTCGGGGTGCGCGTGGTCGACGTAGAGCCGCGCTCCGTTGGTGAGGATGACGTTGGCCAGGCCGATGTCCTCGTCGGTGAGCTGGCTGTTGTCGGCGGCCTCGCGGGCGAGGTCGAAGCCCCGGGCGTCCCGCAGTGGATTCTCCTCCTCGAAGTCCCAGCGGGCGCGTCGCGCCCGGTGCATCGCCGCCGCGTAGGCGTTGACGATCTGGGACGAGGTGAGCATGGCATTGGCGTTCGGGTGTCCCGGAACGGAGATCCCGTACTCCGTTTCGATTCCCATTACTCGCCGTACGGTCATGCGGCCCTCCTTGCCCGGCGGCGCTCCCGTTCGGGAGCGGCGCTCAAGTACCGCTGGTGCTCCGGTGCGTCATGTGCGGTGCCCGTCCCCGCACTGCGCGACCGGCGGTACGGAAGAGCCTAGAACCACTCCGCGCTGGTGGGGAGATCATTTCAGTCATTGACTTTGCCCTGTCACCGGCCGAAAAGAGCGGGCGGTAAAACAGTCGGCTGCGGGTGCCCGCCGTGGGCACCCGCAGCCGCCCGCTTCATCAGAGGTACTGACCGGTATTCGCCACCGTGTCGATGGAGCGTCCGGTGTCCGCGCCTTGCTTTCCGGTGACGAGCGTACGGATGAATACGATCCGCTCGCCCTTCTTTCCGGAGATGCGGGCCCAGTCGTCCGGGTTGGTGGTGTTGGGCAGGTCTTCGTTCTCCTTGAACTCGTCCACGCAGGCCTGGAGGAGGTGGGCGACCCGAAGACCCTTCTGGTTGTGCTCGAGGAAGGCCTTGATGGCCATCTTCTTCGCACGGTCCACGATGTTCTGGATCATGGCGCCCGAGTTGAAGTCCTTGAAGTAGAGGACTTCCTTGTCGCCGTTGGCGTACGTGACCTCGAGGAAGCGGTTCTCCTCGGTTTCGGCGTACATCTGCTCGACGACGGTCTGGATCATGCTGTGGACGGTGCCGGCCGAGGAGCCCTGGTGCTCGGACAGGTCGTCCGTGTGCAGGGGCAGCGAGGCCTTGAGGTACTTCGCGAAGATGTCCTTCGCGGCCTCGGCGTCCGGGCGCTCGATCTTGATCTTCACGTCGAGGCGGCCGGGGCGCAGGATGGCCGGATCGATCATGTCCTCGCGGTTGGAGGCGCCGATGACGATGACGTTCTCCAGGCCTTCCACGCCGTCGATCTCGGCGAGCAGCTGCGGGACGATGGTGTTCTCCACGTCCGAGCTGACTCCGGATCCGCGGGTGCGGAAGAGGGATTCCATCTCGTCGAAGAAGACGATGACGGGGGTGCCCTCGCTCGCCTTCTCCCGGGCACGCTGGAAGACGAGGCGGATGTGCCGCTCGGTCTCGCCGACGTACTTGTTGAGGAGCTCGGGGCCCTTGATGTTCAGGAAGTAGGACTTCCCCGCGGGCTGGCCGGTCACCTCGGCGACCTTCTTGGCAAGGGAGTTGGCCACGGCTTTGGCGATGAGCGTCTTGCCGCATCCGGGCGGGCCGTAGAGCAGGATGCCCTTCGGCGGCCGCAGTTCGTGCTCCTTGAAGAGGTCGGGGTAGAGGTAGGGGAGTTCGACGGCGTCGCGGATCAGCTCGATCTGGTTGCCCAGGCCGCCGATCTTGGAGTAGTCGATGTCCGGAACCTCTTCGAGGACGAGTTCCTCGACTTCGCTCTTGGGGACGACCTCGTAGACGTAGCCGGAGCGGGGTTCGAGCAGCAGGGCGTCGCCGGCGCGGATGGTGATGTCCAGGAGCGGCTCGGCGAGCCTCACCACCTTTTCCTCGTCGGTGTGCCCGACGACCAGGGCTCGCTCGCCGTCCTCGAGGATCTCCTTGAGGGTGACGATTTCCCCGGCCCGTTCGAACTCCATGGCCTCGACCACGTTGAGTGCTTCGTTGAGCATGACCTCCTGGCCGCGCCGGAGGTCTTCCGGGTCGACGCTGGGGCTCACGTTCACGCGGAGCTTTCGGCCGCCGGTGAAGATGTCGACGGTGCCGTCCTCGTTCGCCTGAAGGAAGACACCGAAGCCGGCCGGCGGCTGTGCGAGCCGGTCGACTTCCTCCTTGAGGGCCACGATCTGGTCGCGGGCCTCACGGAGCGTATTCGCCAGTCGTTCGTTCTGCGCGGAGACGCCTGCCAGATTTGTCTGGAGCTCGATGATCCGCTCTTCGAGAATCCTCGTGTGACGCGGAGAGTCGGCGAGCTTACGTCGCAGGACGGCGATTTCCTGCTCGAGATAGGCAACCTGGCCGGCGGGGTCCTCAGACCCTCGCCCGGGCCGGATGCCGCGGTTGATGTCGTCGTCGTGGGCTGCCACGGTCCTCACCTCCTCCAAGGGGAGCTGGACGCTTCCTGACCCTACCTGGGCTGGTGGTGATTGAAACCCCTAGATCACAAAGACGGTAGAGGTGTGTCCGATCTTCACCCTTGCGTACTCCCTCACTCCAAGGAAATACCCACCCTTCAACATCGGAAAGCAGCCGGTTGTAAGGTCGAAGTGTTCAACACCCGTCAGGGCTCGCGCGACTTGCCGCGAGTTGTGTCCGGGACGGATCACTCAGCGCAGGGAACGGCAGGAGATATGACCGTGCAGCAGGAGGCTCCCACGAGCGGCGCCGGCGGGCCTGGGCAGCCGCTGGAGGTCTGGATCGACCAGGACCTCTGCACCGGGGACGGCATCTGCGTGCAGTACGCGCCGGAGGTGTTCGAGCTGGACATCGACGGTCTGGCGTACGTGAAGAGCTCTGAGGACGAGCTGCTCCAGGACGTGGGGGCGACGACTCCGGTTCCTCTGACGCTGCTCCAGGACGTGGTGGATTCGGCCAAGGAATGTCCTGGTGACTGTATCCACGTAAGGCGCGTTTCGGACAGGGTCGAGGTGTACGGCCCGGACGCGCAGTGACGGTTCAAACACTCGCGGCGGCCGAGTCCGTCAGCTCCTGGCGGAATTTTCCGCCGGTCCAGCGCCACTTGGCGAGCTGCTTGCGGTCGGGGCAGCAGCGGGGGATCTCGGGCGCGGAGTAGCCGAGGAGGCTCGCGGTAACGGAGCCGTCGCGCACGGTGAGTGCGGTGACGCTCTGGCGTCGGGCGGGGTCCAGCAGGGTGGCCACGACGCGTGGCGGGCCCGCGGGCCCCGCTTTTGTCGTGGGCGCCGGGGTGAGGACGTAGAGCGCGTGGGGCGGTGTCCCGGATCCGGCCTGGCAGCGGACGGCCGCGACGGTTTCGGGGCGGCCGTCGCCGTCGAGGTCGCCCTGGGCGGTGTCGGTGACGGCGTGCGGTGCGCCCTTGCAGTCCAGGGGGTACGGGGCGCTGTGCGCGTCGGGGGCGGCGGCTTGTGGGCCGCTCGTGGTGCCGGCTGTGTGGGCGGCGCCGGCGGGGTCGGGTTGGAGCAGGCCCGCGCCGGCGATGACGGCGGCCATGGCGGTGGCCGTGGCGAGCCAGTGGACGGGGCCGGCGCGACGGTGTGCCAGGTCTTCCAGTGTCGGGCCCGGCTCGACGGGGCTGTGCAGCACGCGGGGTGTCTCCTGTGCGAAGGGTGACGGGGAGCCAGCATCGTGCCATACGTCACACGCGGGCGGAACGGCCGGGTCCGGACCGGATGGGACGGTGGCCGGATCGTCACCGCGGCAACGAAAAGGCGCTGCGGCGCAGTTCCCGGTTCGTTGGGGGAACTGCGCCGCAGCGCCTTGGTGTTGGAGGGTGGGACTACGCGGAGCGGTCGCTGCCGGGGCCGTCGTAGTCGTCGCCGTAGGCGCCCTTGGAGGGGCGGCGGCGGCGCATCGGGGGTTCGACGCCGTCCGCGAGGCGGCGGGCGGTGACGAGGAAGCCGGTGTGGCCGATCATCCGGTGGTCGGGGCGGACGGCGAGGCCCTCGACGTGCCAGTTGCGGATCATCGATTCCCAGGGCTGCGGCTCGGCGTAGCAGCCGAATTCGCGGATGGACTCGACGGTGCGGGAGAGCTGGGTGGTGGTGGCCACGTAGCAGCACAGGATGCCGCCGGGGACGAGCGCCTTGGAGACGGCGTCGAGGCATTCCCAGGGGGCGAGCATGTCGAGGATGACGCGGTCGACGTCGGTGTCGGACAGGTTGTCCTGGAGGTCGCCGACGGTCAGCTGCCACGCGGGGTGGGGGCCGCCGAAGTAGCGCTCGACGTTGGCGGTGGCGATCTCGGCGAAGTCCGCGCGGCGCTCGTAGCTGTGGAGCATGCCCTGGTCGCCGATGGCGCGCAGCAGGAAGCTGCTCAGGGAGCCGGAGCCCACTCCCGCTTCCACGACGCGGGCGCCGGGGAAGATGTCGGCGAAGGCCAGGATCTGGCCCGCGTCCTTGGGGTAGACCACGGCGGCGCCGCGGGGCATGGACAGGACATAGTCGGGGAGCAGGGGACGCAGCGCGAGGTATGCGACGTTGCCCGTGGTACGGACAACGCTGCCCTCGGGGGCACCGATCAGCTCGTCGTGGGGGAAGGAACCCTTGTGGGTGTGGAAATTCTTCCCGGCTTCGAGCGTGAACGTGTAGTGGCGGCCCTTGGGGTCGGTGAGCTGGACCTGGTCCCCGACCTCGAAGGGCCCGCGTCGGCGGGCGGCACCGGTCGGTTCGGACATGTGACCAGTGTATTGGCTTCAGGAGTGGGGCCGCGCCATGGCCTTCACGAAGGCCTTTTCGACGTCGAGGGTGGACAGGACGCCGTAGATCTCGCCGCCTGGTTCGACGACGAGGTATTCGGTGGCGGGGGTGGTGCGCAGGTGGTCGAGGAGTTCCTCGCCGGTGAGTTCCGCGGAAACCTTCATGCCGTCGGTGAGGTCTTGGGCGAGGGTGCTGACGGCGACCCAGGGGCGGCGGTGTTCGGGGACGGAGGCGATGGCGGTCTCGCGGACGATGGCGGTGGGGTCGCCGTGGCCGTCGACGACGACGAGCGCGCGGGCGCCGGCCTCGTTGGCGCGGCGCAGGGCCTCGGAGAGGGGGGTGGTGTTCTCGACGGGGATGGCGCGGCGGGTGAGTGCGCGGGCCTGGAGTTCGGGGAGGTGTTCGCGCAGGCGGGCCATGCGCAGGCTGTTGCCGGCTCCGGTCCAGATGATGGCGGCGAGGATCGCGGCGAGGAGGGCGTCCATGACGGTGTCCATGCCGCCGATCTCCTGGGCGGGGTTGCCGAGGAGGCCGGTGTGGGTGAGCAGGGGCAGGCCGAGGAGGACGGTGACGGCGAGGCCGCGGCCGACCCAGGCGGCGGCGACGGTGCCGGCCATGGGTTTGCCGGTGATGCCCCAGATGACGGCGCGGAGCATGCGGCCGCCGTCGAGGGGTAGGCCGGGGAGCAGGTTGAAGGCCGCGACGAGCAGGTTGGAGATCATCAGGCCGGCGAGGAGGACGCCTGGGACGGTGGCCGGGTCGACGGCGAACATCGCGAGGTAGAAGATCCCGGCGAGGGCGAGGGAGAGCAGGGGGCCGACGAAGGCGAGGACGAATTCGCGGCCGGGGGTCTCGGATTCCTTCTCGATCTCGGAGACTCCGCCGAAGAACTGGAGTCTGATGCGTCGCACGGGGAGTTTGAAGCGGAGTGCGGCGATGGTGTGCGCGAGTTCGTGGACGAGGACCGAGGCGTAGAAGGCGACGGCGAAGAAGAGGGAGACGAGGTAGCGGGCGGGCCCGAGGTCGGGCAGGACGCGGTCGAGCTGGTCGCCGAAGACCCAGGTGATGAGGGCGGCGACGAGGAACCAGCTGGGCGAGACGTAGACGGGCACGCCGAAGGGGCGGCCCATGAGGATGCCGCCGCCCGGGTCGGAGCGCTTGGGTGCGCGCTCGCCGGTTTCGTCGGTGTCTGCCACGGCTTTCCTTCGTTCGGTGCGTTCGGTGCGTGTGGTTCCGGTGTGGTTCGCGCCGCGTATGCGGGGCGGTGTGCTGGAGCGGGTGCGGCTGTAGCGGGGTGTGATGCTCCGATCATGCAGTGCGATGGGGCTTGTCGTCGATGGTATGCGCGTGCTGTCGGTGGTGGGCCTTAGGGTTTTACGCATGACGATGAGCTCCGGTGCTGTGTCAGGCGCGGCCGATGGCGAGGCGGCGCCGGGCGCTGCGCGGCCCACTTCGCTGTCCCCTTCGCGGGCCGGCGATTTCATGCAGTGTCCGCTGCTGTACCGGTTTCGGGTGATCGACAGGCTGCCGGAGAAGCCGAGTGCGGCGGCGACGCGGGGGACGCTGGTGCACGCGGTGCTGGAGCGGCTCTTCGATCATCCGGCGGGGGAGCGGACGGCGCCGCGGGCGAAGGCGTTGATTCCGGGGCAGTGGGACCGGCTGCTGGAGGCGAAGCCGGAGCTGGCGGAGCTGTTCCCGTCGGGGGACGAGGGGGCGGGGCTGGCGCGCTGGCTGACGGAGGCGGAGGCGCTGGTGGAGCGCTGGTTCACGCTGGAGGACCCGACGCGGCTGGAGCCGGTGGAGCGGGAGTTCTTCGTGGAGACGGAGCTGGAGTCGGGGCTGCGGTTGCGCGGGATCATCGACCGGGTGGATGTGGCGCCGTCGGGTGAGGTGCGGATCGTCGACTACAAGACGGGCAAGGCGCCGCGGCCGGAGTACGCCGAGGGTGCGCTGTTCCAGATGAAGTTCTACGCGTTGGTGGTGTGGCGGCTGAAGCAGGTGGTGCCGCGGCGGCTTCAGCTGGTGTATTTGGGCAGTGGGGACGTGGTGACGTACGACCCGGTGGTGGCGGATCTGGAGCTGGTGGAACGCAAGTTGCACGCGTTGTGGGAGGCGATCCGGGAGGCTACGGAGACGGGTGTGTGGCGGCCTCGGCCGACGAAGCTGTGCGGCTGGTGTGATCATCAGGCGGTGTGTCCGGAGTTCGGTGGGACTCCCCCGGCCTATCCGCTGGCGATCGTGCCGAGGCCGGCTGTCGAGGGGGGTCGGCCCGCGGAATCCTGATCGTGCGGTCAGGGCAGAATGGGCGGCGTCCCGTCGAAGCCGTTTCATGAATTCGAGGTACTCCTTGTGGCCATCCGCATCCTGCTGGTCGATGACCAGCCACTGCTGCGCACTGGTTTCCGGATGATTCTGGAGGCCGAGCAGGATCTGGTGGTGGTGGGTGAGGCCGGGGACGGTCTGCAGGCGCTGGACCAGGTGCGGGCGTTGCAGCCGGATGTGGTGCTGATGGACATCCGGATGCCGCGGATGGACGGGGTGGAGGCGACGCGTCAGATCACTGGTCCGGAGCGTGACGGGCCGGCGAAGGTGCTGGTGCTGACCACCTTCGACCTGGACGAGTACGTGGTGGAGGCGCTGCGGGCGGGGGCGAGCGGGTTCCTGTTGAAGGACGCGCCCGCGAACGAGCTGGTGCAGGCGATCCGGGTGGTCGCGGCGGGCGAGGCGATGCTCGCGCCGAGCATCACGCGGCGGCTGTTGGACAAGTACGCGGGGCATCTGCCGTCGGGTGAGGACAGGGTCCCGGATGCGCTGGGGACCTTGACGGAGCGTGAGGTCGAGGTGCTGAAGCTGGTGGCCCGCGGGTTGTCGAATGCGGAGATCGCGGCGGATCTGTTCGTGAGCGAGACGACGGTGAAGACGCATGTGGGGCATGTGCTGACGAAGTTGGCTCTGCGCGACCGGGTGCAGGCGGCGGTGTACGCGTACGAGAGTGGTCTGGTGCGGCCGGGAGCCGGCCAGTAGGTCCCCGGGCCGCGGGGACGACGAAGGGGCCGGCAGCCGCGTGGTGCGGTTGCCGGCCCCTCGTGCGTTCCGGTGGTGCTCAGCCCTTTCGGATCTCCCAGAAGCGGAAGACCGTGGAGGCGTCGAGGGACCACTGGAGGCCGGTCACGTTCTGGCGGGTGACGGCGTACTGCTTGCCCTGCCAGAGCGGGAGGAGCGGGATCTCCTCGGCGACGATGTCCTGGAGGCGGTTGTAGTCGGCGCCGGCGGTGGCGCGGTCGGACTTGGCGGAGGTCGACGGGATGATCGTCCCGGAGATCTCCTTGTTGTCGTAGTTGTTGCGGAGCACGTTGTCCGGGCCGAAGAACGGCTGGGTGAAGTTGTCGGCGTCCGGGTAGTCGGGCACCCAGCCCTTCACGTAGATGCCGTACTTGCCGTCCTGGATGTCCTTCTCGTACTGCTCGAACTCGACGGACTTCACGTCCGCGTCGAACAGCCCGCTCTCGTTGAGCTGCTTGGCGATGAGCTGGAATTCCTGGTCGGTGGACGGGCCGTAGCGCGTGGGTGTCGAGTACAAGGTGATCTTGACCTTGTCCTTGATGTTGGCCGCGCGCAGGACGGCCTTGGCCTTCTCGGGCTGGGGGCTGCCGCCGTAGCGGTCGAAGAAGGCGGTGTTGTGCGAGCCGATGCCGGCCGGGACGACCGAGTACAGGGCGGTCGCGGTGGAGTCGTAGACGTCCTTGACGAGGGCTTCGCGGTCGACGAGGAAGGCGATGGCCTTGCGGACGGGGAGCTTTCCGGCGACCGGGTCGTTCATGTTGAACACCAGGTGCTGGACTTCGGCGCCGGTGCCCTGGACGACCTCGACCTTCTGGTCGCCGGTCTTGGAGGCGAGGCCGGCGATGTCCTTGGCGGCGAGGCCGCGGAAGGCGAAGTCGACGTCCCCGCTTTCGAGGACCTTGCGCAGGGCGGCCTGGTCCTCGTTGAAGAACTTCATGGTGACGCCGGTGTTCTTCGGCTTGGCCTTGCCGCTGTACGAGTCGTTCACCGAGAAGTTGGCGCTCTTGGCGCTGATCGCGTCCAGCTTGTAGACGCCGGAGCCGACGGCCTTGCCGTCCGTACGGAGCCTGTCCGCGGGGTACTCGGTGTGGTCGACGATGGAGCCCGCGCCCGCCGCGATCTTGCTGGGGAAGGTCGCGTCGGAGGTCTTGAGGCGGAAGACGACCGTCTTGGCGTCGGGGACGTCGATGCCGGCGATCGACGAGAGCATCACGGCGGGGCCGTTCTCGTCATTGATCCTCAGCGTGCGCTCGAAGGAGTGCTTGACGTCCTTGGAGGTCAGGTCGTTGCCGTTGCTGAACTTCAGGCCGGGGCGCAGTACGCACTTGTAGACCTTGCTGTCCGTGCCCTCGAAGGCGCAGCTCTGGGCGGCGTCGGGTTCGGGCATGGTGCCGCCCTTGGGGAAGGTCAGCAGGGACTGGAAGACGTTGTTGAAGAGCAGCCAGGAACCCGGGTCGTAACCCGACGCGGGGTCGGTGGACTTCACCTTGTCGGATATACCCATGACCACGCCCTTGCCGCTGCCTGCGGCCGAGCCGTCCTGCGAACCGCAACCGCTGAGCAGCGCGGCGGCGGTGGCTGCGCCGAGCGGGGCCGCCAACCACTGGTTACGTCTCTTCACGCGAATGTCCTTCAGTCTTGTCTGATCGGTTGCGACGCCGGCCTGCGGGAGAGCTGCCGGCTGCTGTTGCCGTGCTGGTCGGGGGGTCAGCTGCTGACGCCCCGGCCGAGTTCCCACAGCTGGAGGTCGGAGATTGCGTTGAGGGACCACTCGACTCCGGTGATCCCGTCGCGTGCGGCGACGTACTGCTTGCCCTGCCACAGGGGCAGGACGGGCACGTCCTCGGCGACGATGTCCTGCATTTCCGTGATCGCCGGCGCGGCGGCGGTACGGTCGGCCGTGCGCCGGGATTCGGGGATGAGCCTGGTGCGTATCGCGGGGTTCGCGTACGGGGTGCCCAGGAAGTTGTCCTGCTCCAGGAACGGGGCGAGGAAGTTGTCGGCGTCCGGGTAGTCGGGGAACCAGCCGAGCCCGTAGGCGGCGTGGTCGCCCTTCTTCTGCGCGGGACGGAAGTCGCCCCACTCGCTGCCCTGGACGGTGATGTCGAACAGCTGGGTGGAGTTCAGCTGGGTCTTGAGGGCCTCGAACTCGGCGGCGGTGCCGTCGCCGTAGTGGTCCGTGGTGTAGTTCAGGGTGAGCTTCACCGGGGTTTTGATCCCGGCGTCCTTGAGCAGGCTCGCGGCCTTGGCGGTGTTGGCCTCGCCGTACTTGTTGAAGAACGAGTTGACGTGGCCGGCGACGGTCGTGGGGACGAGCGAGTACAGGGGTTGCGCGGAGTTCCCGTAGACCTTGGAGATGAGCGCGCCCCGGTCGACGGCGGCGGCGAGTGCCTGGCGTACGGCCTTCTCCTTGACCACGGGGGCCTCGGTGTTGAAGCCGATGTAGCGGATCTCCAGGCCGGGCATCGGGACGAGCCTGACGCCCTTGGGTGCCTTGGCGGAGAACTCGTTGATCTGTGCGGGCGACAGGGTGCGGGAGACGACGTGGACGGAGCCGCTGGTGAGGGCCTTGCCCATGGCTGCGGAGTCGTCGAAGGAGCGCAGTTCGACCTTGTCGTTGCGCAGCTTGATGTCGCCCTGGTAGTGCGGGTTCTTGGTGAAGACGGCCCGCACGAGGTGGTTGTCCTTGACCTCGGGCTTCATCGTGTAGGGGCCGGAGCCGTCGACGGAGAAGCCCGCGCGGAGCTTCTTGGCGTCGTAGTTCTTCTCGCTGACGATGCCGGCGGCGGGCGTGGAGAGCTTGTACGGGAAGGTCGCGTCGGCGGTCTTCAGGTGGAAGACGATGGTGTCGGCGCCCTTGACCTCGACGGTGTCGAGGGTCGAGAGCAGGGTGGACGGGCCGTTCTCGTCCTTGATCGCGAGGACCCGGTCGATGGAGAACTTCACGTCCTTGGCGGTGAGCGGGTCGCCGCTCGCGAACTTCAGGCCCGGGCGCAGGGTGCAGCGGTAGCTTTCGTTGCCGGTGTCGGTGAAGCGGCAGTCGGACGCCGCCTCGGGGACGGGCCGGCCGCCGCCGCGGGGGGTGCGCATCAGCGTCTGGACGGTCTGGCGCAGTACGTTCCACGCGCCGGCGTCGTAGGCGTGGGCGGGGTCGAAGGGTGCGGGGGCGTAGTCGGCTGCCTCGAACCGGTCGGTGGTCCCGACGACGATCGTTCCGGATCCCGCTCCCCCGCCGGCCGCTGTGCCACAGGCGGCCAGCGTGGGGGTGAGCAGTCCGGCCGCGGCCGTCAGCACCATGGTCTTGCGGTTCATGCTGGAAGTACTCCCTCACCCGGCGCTTGCTCAAAGCGGCGTAAAGGGCACTTCGCGGCGGTCGCCCGTTCAGGGCGGAACGATCGGGCCGGTGTGTGACGATCGGTCCACGCGGTACCGGCACAGGGGTGTGCGTCCGGTACGGCAGAGGTGCGGCGTAGTGCCCGCGGTCGACATTAGTGGCCTGGGACGGGATGGCTGGAATTGGCAGGAGTCGGGACGTAATCGGACGGTGATCAGTGCGGACTGACCGCTCATGCGGGAGTCTGCGCAGATGGGGTCAGGAGATGATCAATCCGGACACATGGGAAGCCCCGACGACGACCGACCAGGGCCGCGGAGCGCTTCGCTGGTGACCAAGGTCACCCGGCACAACGGCCCGGTCGAGGATGGAATTTCGGCCTCCGGGCGGAGGGGCGGAACATCCTCTCGTGGGACCCCGGGCTCGACCCTGAACCGTTCGGTACCGAGCGTGCGCGTTCAGTTCAGCGGAGTGATGAGCGAGCGCAGGAACGGCACGTCCACGTCTTCCAGCGAACGCATGATCGTCCGGCCCGGGGCGGGCTCGATGCGGCCGACCGAGGGGATGGCCACGACCCGGCAGCCGGCGGCCTCGGCGGCGGCGACCCCGGTGGCGGTGTCCTCGATGACCGCGCACCGCGAGGGGTGCGCGCCGAGGGTATTCGCGGCGAACAGGTACGGATCGGGGTGCGGCTTGGTGCGCGACACCTCCTCCCCGGCGACCGTGAAGGCGAAGCGGTCGCGGCCCAGGGAGAGCAGGACCTGGTCGATGACGCGGCGGTGGGAGGCGGAGACCAGGGCGGTGGGCACGTTGTGCCGGGCCAGCTCGGACAGCAGCCTCTCGGCGCCGGGCATCAGCGGGACCCGGTCGGCGATCCGCGCCTCGAACCTCTCGTTGAGCAGGACGCTGAGTTCGGCGAGGTCGATGGCGGCGCCGGTGGACTCGATCAGGAAGGCGGCGCTGCGGCTCATGGGGCCGCCGACCACCACGTCCCGCCAGGCGTCGTCCAGTCGGTGCCCGAGCTGGCCGAAGACGTCGACCTCGATGTCCCACCAGAAGCCCTCGGTGTCGACGAGGGTGCCGTCCATGTCGAGCAGCACCGCCTGCAGGGCGTGCCCGTCGGCCGTACGGGTGACGGGGGCGGGAACGGTGCTGGTCATGCGCGGGCCTCTCGCAGGGGACGACAAGGCCGGTCACCTCGCCCCGTGCAAACGTGCCCTGGGGAACAGGTGACCGGCCTGTATGGGACCGACCAGTGTACGCCGGTCCGCCTCAGCGCGCGTTGAAATACTTCGCTTCGGGGTGGTGAATCACGATGGCGTCGGTGGACTGCTCGGGGTGGAGCTGGAACTCCTCCGAGAGGTGGACGCCGATCCGCTCCGGCTGGAGGAGGTCGGCGATCTTCGCGCGGTCCTCCAGGTCGGGGCAGGCGCCGTAGCCGAGGGAGAAGCGGGCGCCGCGGTACTTGAGGTCGAACATGTCCTCGACCTTCGCCGGGTCCTCGCCGCCGAATCCGAGCTCGGCGCGGACGCGGGCGTGCCAGTACTCGGCCAGGGCCTCGGCGAGCTGGACGGACAGTCCGTGCAGCTCCAGGTACTCGCGGTAGGAGTCGGACGCGAACAGCTTGGCCGTGGCCTCGCCGATCCTGGATCCGACGGTGACGACCTGGAGGCCGACGACGTCGGTCTCGCCGGACTCCTCGGGACGGAAGAAGTCCGCGAGGCACAGGCGGCGGCCGCGGCGCTGGCGCGGGAAGGTGAAGCGGGTCCGCTCGTTGCCCTGCTCGTCGAGGATGATCAGGTCCTCGCCCTTGGAGACGCAGGGGAAGTAGCCGTAGACGACGGCCGCTTCGAGCAGGTTCTCGGTGTGGAGCTTGTCCAGGAGGCCGCGCAGCCGCGGGCGTCCTTCGCTCTCGACGAGTTCCTCGTACGTCGCCCCGCCGGCGCGGGCCTGCTTGAGGCCCCACTGCCCCTTGAAGAGGGCGCCCTCGTCCAGCCAGGAGGCGTAGTCCTTGAGCGGGATGCCCTTGACGACGCGGGTCCCCCAGAACGGCGGGGTGGGGACGGGGTTGTCCACGGAGACGTCGGAGCGGCCGCCGGGCTCCTCCGGCTCGTCCACCTCGAGCACCGGTGTGTCCCGCTTGGGGACGCGGCGCTGCTTGAGCTCGGGCAGGGTGGCGCCGGGGACGCCGCGCTTGACGGCGATCAGGGCGTCCATGAGGCGCAGGCCTTCGAAGGCGTCGCGGGCGTAGCGGACTTCGCCTTCGTAGATCTCGTGGAGGTCCTGTTCGACGTAGGCGCGGGTCAGGGCGGCGCCGCCGAGGATGACGGGGTAGTCGGCTGCCAGCTTGCGCTGGTTGAGCTCCTGGAGGTTCTCCTTCATGATCACGGTGGACTTCACCAGGAGACCCGACATGCCGATGACGTCCGCCTTGTGCTCGGCGGCGGCCTCCAGGATCGCGGAGACCGGCTGCTTGATGCCGATGTTGACCACGTTGTAGCCGTTGTTCGTCAGGATGATGTCGACGAGGTTCTTGCCGATGTCATGGACGTCCCCACGCACCGTGGCCAGCACGATCGTGCCCTTGCCCTCATCGTCGGTCTTCTCCATGTGCGGCTCCAGGAAGGCCAC
>NZ_JBSFTP010000060.1:0-45337 GCF_053591315.1 Streptomyces sp. NPDC003042 | reverse complement strand
GTGGGGGGCCCCCCGGGGGGGGGGGGGGGGGGGGGGGGGGGGGGGGGGGGGGGGCCCCCCCCCCCCCCTGGGGGTCCCCCCGGACGGAGTCTGGGGGATGGAGGAAGGGCGGGGCGGGGAGGAGGCACCGCGCAGCGGGATCCCCCGCTACGGCCGCCGGAGGAGGGTCACGACGGCCGCGCCGCCCAGGCCGATGTTGTGGGCCAGGCCCACCCGGGCCTGAGGGACCTGCCGCGCACCGGCCTCTCCCCGCAGCTGCCAGACCAGTTCCGCGGCTTGCGCCAGCCCAGTGGCTCCGAGGGGGTGTCCCTTCGAGATCAGCCCCCCGGAGGGGTTCACCACCCACCGCCCCCCGTACGTCGTCGCCCCGCTCTCGACCAGGGCCCCGCCCCCACCGTCCCGGCAAAGGCCCAGCGCCTCGTACGTGAGCAGCTCGTTGATCGAGAAGCAGTCGTGCAGTTCCACCACGTCCACGTCCTCGATGCCGAGCCCGGACGCCTCGTACACCTGCCGCGCCGCCGCCGCCGTCATCGGCTTGCCGACCACGTCGATGCAGGACCCCCCGAAGCTCTCGGCGGTGTCCGTCGTCATCGCCTGGGCGACGATCTCCACCGCCTTGTCGTGCAGCCCGTGCGCGACCACGAACCGCTCCGAGACGACGAGCGCCGCCGCCGCCCCGTCCGAGGTCGGCGAGCACTGGAGCTTGGTCAGGGGGTCGTGGATCGGCTTCGCCGCCAGGATCTCCTCCACCGTGTACACGTCCTGGAACTGCGCGTTCGGATTGTTGGCGGAGTGCCGGTGGTTCTTCGCGCCCACCGCCGCGAGCTGCGCGGCCGTGGTCCCGTACCGCTCCATGTGCTCGCGGGCCGCGTTGCCGAAGATCTGCGCGGTCGGCGGGGACATCTCGAAGCCGTGGCCGGCGGCCATGATCCCGTAGTGCCGGGCCACGGGCGACGTCATGAAGTCGGAACCGCCATCGGTCCCGCCCCCCAGCGCCCCCCGCTTCATCTTCTCGAAGCCCAGCGCGAGCACGCAGTCGCTGATCCCGCCTTCCACGAACTGCCGCGCCATCATCAGCGCCGTCGACCCCGTCGCGCAGTTGTTGTTCACGTTGTAGACGGGGACGCCGCTCAGCCCCAGCTCGTACGCCGCCCGCTGCCCGGCCGTGGAGGCCTGGAAGCAGTAGCCCACCGGCACCTGTTCGACCAGGTCGTACCCCACCCCCGCGTCCGCGAGCGCCGCGCTCCCGGCCTCCTTCGCCATGTCCCAGTACTGCCAGTCCCGCGATTCCGGCTTCTCGAACTTCGTCATGCCGACGCCCACGATGTACGACTTGTGCGACTTGTGCGACTTCATGTCCGACAACTCCTCGTCAACTAGTCCCTGGGAAGGCCGAGGATCCGCTCGGCGACGACGTTGAGCTGGACCTGCGTGGTGCCCCCGGCGATGGTCAGGCAGCGGGACATGAGCATCCCGTGCACCGCCCGCTCCCCCGCCCCTTCCCGTACGGCGCCCGCCGGGCCCAGTAGTTCGAGGGCGAGTTCGGCGGTCCGCTGCTGGTGCGGGGTCTGGATGAGCTTCCGTACGGACGCGCCCGCGCCCGGCTCCAGCCCCGACACCTGCTGGAGCGTGGTGCGCAGCCCGATGCAGGCCAGCGCGTGCGCCTCGGCGGCCAGCGCGCCGATGCGGGCCCGGTACGCCCCGTCGAGGTCGGCGGAGCATGCGATGAGCGCCTGGAGCCCGGTGTCGAAGGAGAGCTGGTCGGCCATGTGGACCCGCTCGTTGCCGAGGGTGTTGCGGGCGACCTTCCAGCCCCCGTCCGCCGCGCCGACGAGGGCGTCCGCCGGGAGGAGGACGTCGTCGAAGTAGACCTCGTTGAAGAGGGCCTCGCCGGTGATCTCCTTGAGCGGCCGTACGTCGATCCCGCGCGCCCGCTTCATGTCGACGATGAAGTACCCGAGCCCCTGGTGCTTGGGTGCGGCCGGGTCGGTGCGGGCCAGCAGAATCCCGAAATCGGCGCTCTGCGCGGAACTCGTCCACACCTTCTGTCCGTTCACCAGCCACGAGCCGTCTGCGGTCCGCTCGGCCTTCGTCCGCAGCGAGGCCAGGTCGGATCCGGCTCCCGGCTCCGAGAAGAGCTGGCACCAGGTCGTGTCCCCGCGCAGGGTGGGCAGTACGTACGCCTCCCTCTGCGCGTCGGTCCCGTAGGCGAGCAGCGAGGGCAGGACCCAGGTGGCGATCCCGAGATCGGCGAGCCTGACCCCGGCCTCCTTCAGCTCCTGCTGGACGACGAGCTGTTCGACGGGTCCGGCGCCGCGTCCGTACGGCGGCGGGAGGTACGGGGCCGCGTAGCCGGTCGGGGCCAGCACCCGCCGGGCGGCCACCGGGTCGAGGCCGCGCGCGTCCTCGATGGCGCTGCGGGCCTCCGCGCGGTACGCCTCGGCCTCCGCCGGGAGCTCCAGGCGCAGCTCGCGCCGCGCACCGCCCGCCGCGAGCCGCACGGCGCGTACGCGGTGCCCGTCCCCGGAACCGAGCAGCTGCCGGGCCACGACGGCCCTGCGCAGATAGATGTGAGCGTCGTGCTCCCAGGTGAACCCGATCCCCCCGAGCACCTGAACGCAGTCCTTGACACACGCGTAGGCGGCGTCGAGCGCGGTGCCGGCGGCCAGGGCGGCGACCAGGGACCGCACCTCGGCGGGCTCGTCCATCGCCTGGGCCGCGTCCCAGGCGAGCGCCCGCGCCTGTTCGAGGCGGACCAGCATGTCGGCGCACAGGTGCTTGACGCCCTGGAACTGTCCGATAGGCCGTCCGAACTGCTCGCGCACCCTCGCGTATCCGGCGGCGGTGTGCACCGCCCAGTCGGCTGTGCCGCAGGCGTCGGCGGCGAAGAGGGTGCAGGCCAGGTCCCGTACGAGGGTCACGTCCAGCTCCAGCAGCCGCCCCGCCGGCACGCTCACGCTCCGGGCCCGCACCTCGGCGGTGGGGCGGGTCGGGTCGGCGCTCTCGTGCGTACGGATGTCCAGCGCGGCGGCGTCCACCGCGAACCAGCGGGTGCCCCTTGGCGCCGGCTCGCCTCTGGGGGCGCCTTTTGCCGGACTCACAGGCCCGTACGTGCTCGAAAAGCGCTCGTTCCTCGCACTTTCCTCCGCGCGCTCGGACCTGTTCCCCCGGCGCGCCCCCTCCGGCTCGGGCGCGACCTCGGCGGCGAGCAGGACGAGGTCGGCCTCGCCCGCGCCGAGGACGGGGGGCGCGGTGCCGTCGAGCAGGTGCCCGCCGCCCTCGACGGCGACGGCGGTCAGGCTGCCCGGCCCCAGCGCGACCGCCCCGACCCGGCCGCCGAGCGACTCGGCACCGGCCCGGTCGAGTAGGACGGAGGCCAGCGCGCTCGGCAGGTAGGGCCCGGGCAGCGCGGCCCGCGCTGCCTCCTCGACGACGACGGCGAGATCGAGCAGGGTCCCGCCCTCCAGGTGCGGTTCCAGCAGCCCTTGGGCGGCCATGGCGTCCCAGTAGGCGGGCCGCGCCCCCGCCTGCGGCGAGGCGTCGAGCAGCTTGCGCACCTCCTCGGGCGGCACGGTACGCGCGACCCAGCCGCGCACGGCGTCGGCCAACTCCCGTTGTTCCCCAGTGATTCCGATGCCCATGCGACGGCAGACTAGAACACGTTCCAATCTGACGGAAGGTCAGCTACTCCCTGTCCTTCGCGCGATTTCGCCTCAGCACAGCACCGGGCGCCCGGCCAAGAGGCCGAGCGCCCGGGTTCAGTTCAGTCATGCGCGGATGCTGTTATCCGAGGGTGCGGAAGGTGCTCCAGTCGTCTTCTTCGACGCGCCAGCCGCCACCGATGGTGCTCTGGCCTGCTTGGAAGAGGTGGAGGGTGCCGTCGTTGCGGGTCAGGTAGAGGTCAGGGGTTCCGCTGTTGTTGACGTCGGGTGTGCCGCGCACGAGGGGCCAGGTGGTGCTGTCCCAGCCGGTCGTGCCGTAGGTGAGGTCCTTGCCGTCGGCGGAGTTGACTGCGAGCGCGAGGGAGTTGATGTCGGCTCCGCCGCCCGCGCCGGGCTTGCCGCGTCGTAGGGCCAGGCCGCGGTCGGGGGTGGAGTCGTCACGGAAGAGGAGGTCGGGTATGCCGTCGCCGGTGATGTCACGGACGTCGATGATGTCGCGCTTGGTCCAGCTGGTGGAGGAGAGCTTCCTGGCCTCGGTGACGGTGGCGCCGTTGTAGCCGGTGAAGACCCAGAAGGCGTCTGCGATGGTGACGAAGATGTCCTCGAACTTGTCGCCGTTCATGTCCGGGACGACGACGATCTGTGTGAGGGCCGCCGGGTCGGGTGCGCCTGTGGGGAGGAGGATTTCGGTGCGGCGGCTGATATCGAAGCGGCCGTTGCCGTCACCTTGGTAGACGTAGAGCTTGCCGTCGGGCATGCGGGCGATGAGGTCGGTGATGCCGTCGCCGGGATACCAATCGCTGGAGTGGGCGATCAGTGCGCTCTTGCCGCTGGCGTCCTTCCAGTATCCGGCGGGTGCGGGTTTGCCGTTGTCGGTGGCGGCGGGCATCCAGGCGTCGACGTCGCCGATCGCGTCGGCGGGGTAGACGCGCAGGTCGCCGGCGCCGTCGACGACGAGGAGGTCGGCCTTCTGATCACCAGTGACGTCGCCGGGCCCGTCGAGGCCGGGGCGGGGGCGGACGTAGAAGGTGTAGGTGAAGGGGTTGGAGATGTTGCCGGCCTGGTTGACGATCCGGACGTAGAAGAGGTTGGGTCCGGCGTTGTCAGGGTTCACATCGACGGTGACGGTGTCCTGACCAGCGGCGGGGACTGCCTTCTTGTCGTAGACGGGGTGGTTCAGGCTCCACTGGATTTCGCGGATGTCCGCGGCGTTGGTGCCGCCGGCGATGACGGTGATCTTGCCTGGGCCCAGGGTGTTCTTGCTCCATTCGGCGCCGTCGGGGCCGGGGGCAGGGAAGTCCTCGGAGCGGATGGTGGGGGCGGTGGGCTGGGTGTGGTCGATGGTGAAGCTGCACCATCCGCCGCCGCCTGAGTCCAGGGGCCCGCTGCCTGACCACTGTCCGTCCCAGTCGATGGCCTGGGCGAGCCAGTAGTACGTCTTGCCCGGGGTGAACTTCTCCCAGCCGACGGTGATGCTGGCTTCGCTGTTGGTGTCGCGGAACTCGTTGGCCACCGAGGTACCGTCCGCGGCCCACACCCGGAAGTTGAGCTGGCGCAGGTTGCCGTCGGCGTCCGAGGACTTGGCCTGGAAGGCCACGTCGGTCTTGCCGATCTTCGTGTACGGCTGCTGGGTGAGGCAGGCGCCGCCGGGTGAGGTGCTCATGTCGGCCTGTACCGGAGTGTTGGGAACCCGGGTGTAATAGACCTCGATGTACGGGGCGCTCTCAGGGCTGTTGGCGAGGAACTTCTTCCAGTAGGACGGGTCGCTCTCGTTCGGGGAACGCAGGCCCAGGGTGAGGTCCTGCCAGGCGCCCCGGGCGCCTTCCTCGACGGTCGGCTTGATGTCGATGCCCACCCAGTTGTCGGGGCAGGAACTGTTGTATCCATAACCGGTGGACGCACCGGCGATCCGCTTGCCCCAGAACGTGCTGTTGTTCGTATTGTTCCAGGTACTGGAAGCGTAGATCATCGGCGTGTGATAGACGTCGAAAGCCCGCGCAGAACAGCCCCAGGAGTAAGTCTGGAACGCCTTCAAGGTGGCCGAGCGGATCTGGGCGCCTTGGAGCTGGCTGTCGAAGTCGAAAATGAACGCCGCCCGGGAAGTACCGTACGTGGTCGTCTCATATCCGACGCGGGCCTCGGGCGTGCCGCTGCCGCTGTTGTAGTTCGACCCGTTCCAGAAGCTGGAGTTTCCCTCGGTCTTGTAGAGGGTGGTCCATTCCTTCTTGTGCCAGGAGGGGTCGATGAAGACCGGGTAGACCGTGTCGGCGTCGTTGAGCAGCTGGGCGTTCGGCGTCACGGTCAGGACGTTGTCGGCGGAGAGGGCCGCGGTGGCGACCTTCGCGTGGTTGCCTTCCGCGCCGTTGAGACCGGGCAGGGCAAGGGTGGGATGGTCCTTGGCCTCGGGCGCCGGCGCGGGCACGCTCTCACCCTCGGTGACCGCGACCTTTCCCGCCGAGTCCCACATGTAGGGGGTGGGAGAGCCGGCTATCTCCTCACCGTTGCCGTCCTTGGCGCTGACCGAGTGGGAGGCGTCGTCCAGGTGGAAGGTCAGGTCCGGGGAGGAGAGACGGTAGTTCAGCTGGCCCAGCAGCGGGTCGGCTGCGGCCTGCTTGTCCTTGACGACCAGCACATGTGTGTAGCCGCCGTCCTGAGCCGTCATCACCAGGTCAATGCCGGGACGGATGTTCTCGTACAGGGCCCTGGGGCCGGAGATGACCGGCGCGGGCAGCGGCCCGGGCCAGCTGACCACCACGTCGTGGCCGTCAGTATTGAGCCGCACCAGTTCCGTCCATGCCGGAGCAGGCGTGTCCGCCGTCGCTACGGCCGGGCGCACCAGAGCCACGCGCGACACACCGCGTGACGCACGCTCACCCCCGTCGCCGGCCAGTGGCTTCGACCCGGCACTGAACACCACCCGACTGTTCACGGCCTTGGGCGCGAAACCGCCCTCCACCCGCTCAAGACTGGTGTCGACCGGCTTCCACTCGTTACCCACCTTGGCCCGAGTCGCCGCACTGGAAACCCGTAGCTTGAACGTCCCGCCCGGCTGCGCCCACGTGCTGCTGTGAGCGGTGGCCTCGGCCGTGACCTCAACCTCCTTGCCGCTCTCCCTCGCCAGACGGCGCGCCTCGGGCGCGGCAACAGGCCCGCCGGCCTTCGGCGCAGCATCCGGCACCGTGTCCTGGTCGCCTTGGACTAGTACGACGACAGGCACGGCGACGGCGACGGCCAGCAGGGCCGCCACGGCGCCCATGGCTCGACGGCGGCGGAACCAGCGGCGCGACGGAGCGGGAACTCCCTTTTCGGTCACGGTTGTTGGCGGACTTTCATCCACGGATTCACTGGCAGACATAACTCTTCTTCTCCCCCCTCGGGCGCCATTTCGCAGCCCTCGGCACTCAGAAAACGGCTTCCGGCCTCTGACCGAAAACGTGAAAGGCCCGCTCCCCACCCGTCTTTCAGGCACAGGTCGCGCGAGCTGAGCATGAACCATCGAAGGGACAACTTCACCCTCCGAGCGCAGCTGACAGACCCCCTCCGTGAGGGGCTTTGCCGGGATTGTCATAAAGTATTCAGGCCGTAAAGTGATAAAGCCCACACCGGATATCGGATGATGGATTTCAGGCGCGGCAGGCCACAGAATCAGCTGGCAATTTGTCAGTTTCCTGCCACACGTGTGCCTTAGCACCGTCGGCAGAGCGTGGGGGGTCCAGATGTCGCCGTTTTCGGCGCACAATTTCCGCCTGCCCGGAAACAGAAGGTCGCGCGCCAGACGCGCGCGCCTCGCCGGGCGCACCGGCACCGCCTTGTCGGTGGTGCTGATCGCAACACTCCTGCCCATACAAGCCTGGGCAGCACCACCAGGAACCCGCGACGGCGTTCAGCTGCCGGGGCTTCAGCAGGACATCAAGGCCAAGCTCGACCAGGTCGAGGCAGCCAAGCTGGAAGGTTGGGCGGGCGCACCCGTGCTGCCGCCGGCCGAGTACGAGCCGTCCAAGGTGGCGCCGCCGGCCGGTGGTTCAGCCAGCGTCGCGCTGTCCGGTGACCAGCTCGTCCAGGCCGGCACGCTGCCGGTAAGTATCGGCAAGGCCTCTCCGACCGAGACGAATCCGACTCCGCCGGACCCGTCGGGCACCTGGTCAGTGGCCGTCGAGACCCGCACCGCGACTGAAGCCGCGAACGTCGACGGCGCCCTCATCAAGGTCACGCCGCCCGCCGAGGGCTCCACCCCGGTCGATGTCCAGCTGGACTACAACAAGTTCAAGGACCTCTACGGCACCGAATGGGCCACCCGCCTGGAGCTCAAGCTGCTCCCCGAGTGCTTCCTGACCACCCCGGACCTCCCCGAGTGCTCCGTCTTCCAGGACGTGCCCAGCACCAACGATCCGGCCACCGGCACCGTCCGCGCGACCGTCGACCCGGCCACCGCGCCGGGCCAGGGCATGCGCACCATGGCGGTCGGCGGCGGCGGTCCGATGGTGCTGGCCGCCTCCGACGGAGCCTCCGGCGCGGGCGGCAGCTACACGGCCACGTCGTTGTCCGCCACCGGTTCCTGGACTGCGGGTGGCAGCGGCGGCGGCTTCGCCTGGTCATACCCGCTGACGGCTCCCACGCCGCCGGCAGGCCCGTCCCCAAAGATTGGGTTCTCGTACTCCTCCCAGGCCGTCGATGGCAAGACTTCCGTGGCCAACGGTCAGGCGTCCTGGGTCGGTGACGGTTGGGACTACGAGCCCGGGTTCATCGAGCGGCGCTACCGGTCCTGCTCGGAGGACCGCAAGGCCACTCCGAGCACGCCGAACAACGACAACACCGCCGACAAGAAGAAGAGCGACTTCTGCTGGGCGGGCGACAACGTGGTGATGTCGCTCGGCGGCTCCACCACCGAACTCGTCCATGACGCCACGACTGGCCAGTGGATCCCCGCCTCGGACGACGGCTCCCGGATTGAGCGCCGCACGGACGCAGGTATCGCGAACGGCGCGAAGGACGGCGAGTACTGGGTTGTCACCACCCGGGAGGGCACTCGCTACTTCTTCGGCCGCCACGACGTCGACGGCGCGGGCAGCCGCGCCGTCACCAACTCGGTTCTCACCGTTCCCGTCTTCGGCAATCACCCCGGCGAGCCCTGCTACCAGGCCTCCTACGCGGCCTCATCCTGTGACCAGGGCTGGCGGTGGAACCTCGACTACGTCGAGGACGTTCACGGCAACGCCATGATCGTCGATTGGGCCAAGGAGACCAACCGCTACGCCAAGAACGCCAAGTTCAAGGAAGCGGTCTCCTACGCCCGCGCCGGATACCCGACTCAGATCACCTACGGATTGCGTAGCGACAACCTGTCCGGCGCCCCGGCGGGCAAGGTCGAGTTCACCGTCGCCGAGCGCTGCATCAAGGAAGGCGTCACCGAGTGCTCCGACGCCGAGTTCGAAGCGAACAACTACGGCGAGAAGCAGCCCTGGTGGGACACGCCCTCCACGCTCCATTGCAAGGTGAGCGCCAAGGACTGCTACATCTCCTCGCCGACCTTCTGGACGCGTAAGCGCCTGACCGCCGTCACCACCTACGGCCAGCGCACCGAAGGCTCCACGGCCCTGTCCCTGGTCGACCGCTGGAGCCTGACCCAGTCGTTCCCCAGGCAGCGCACCGACACCCACCCGCCGCTGTGGCTGGAGTCCATCACCCGAACTGGATACGGCACCACCAAGGACGAAGCCGGCAACCAGGAAAGCACCTCGCTTCCGCCGGTCTCCTTCCTTGCCAACGTCCAGGACATGCCCAACCGGGTCGCGAAGAGCGCCACCGACGCCACCCCCGACTTCGACCGTCTGCGCGTGGAGACAGTCCGCAGCGAGACGGGCGGCGAAATCTACGTCGACTACTCCGCACCCTGCGCCGTTGGTACGACGCACCCCAAGCCGGAGGAGAACACCACTCGCTGCTACCCAGTCCACTGGTCCCCGGACGGCGAGCTGGAGAAGCCGCCTCTGGAGTGGTTCAACAAGTACGTCGTCGACAAGGTCGTCGAGAAGGACCGCGTAGCCCGCCAGCCTGATATCACCACCTCCTACACTTACGAGGGCGACGCCGCCTGGGCCAAGAACACCGATGAGTTCTCAAAGCCCGAGCTGCGGACCTACAGCCAGTGGCGCGGATACGCCAGCGTCCTCGTGAACAAGGGCGTCACCGCCAACGCGGGCAAGGTGGACGCCACCGAGCAGTCCCAAACACGCACCCGCTACTTCCGCGGCATGTCCGGCGACGCCGGCCGTGCCTTGATCACCATCAAGGACTCCACGGGCACGGAGGACTTCGGAGAGGACCTCTACCAACACCAGGGGTTCGCCGCTGAAACCATCACGTACACCAAGGCGGGCGGCACCGTCGCCTCGCGTTCCCTCACCTGGCCCTGGAGCCAGAAGACCGCATCCCGCCCGAGGGACGGCACCACTCCCCTGGACGCGTTCCGTACAGGTGCCTCACGCACGGACAAGATCGAGACGATCAGCGGCGGCGCCACCCGGACCATTCGCACACGTAAGGCCTTCGACGCCGCGTACGGCCTCACCCAAACGGTGCAGTCCGAGGCCGTCAGCCCCAACGGCACAGGCGGGTGGCAGGCCACAGGGCAGACCTGTGCGACTACCAGCTACGTTCACAACACCGACCGGTACCTGATCGGCCTGCCCCAGCGCGTCCGCACGACATCGGGCGACTGCTCGCAAGCGGGCACAGGATCACTGCTCTCCGACACCCGCACGGCCTACGACGCACTCGGTGCATTCGGCGCCGCCCCCACCAAGGGACTCGTCTACCAGGTCGACACCAACGACGCGGCCGGAACCGGCTGGATCACAACAGCCCGCAGTGAGTACGACGTAGTGGGTCGCCCCATCAAGGTGTTCGACGCCGCAGGCAACACCGTCACTACCGCCTACAGTCCCACCACGGGTCCGGCCTTCGCCGTATCCAGCACTAACGCGGTCGGGCACACCACCACAGCCAAGGGTGATCCAGGCCGCGGCGTCCCACTCGAGGACACCGACGCCAACGGCCGCAAGGTCACAACCGCCTACGACAACCTCGGGCGCTCGACCGCTGTTTGGACCTCGTCGCAGAAGCCGGGCACCGACAAGGCTGCCTTCACCTTCAGCTACCAGATCTCCGAGCACGAGCCCTCAGTGGTCACCAGCAGCACCCTGCAGGACGACGGCACCTACACCCAGACGGTCGCCATCTATGATGGTCTGCTGCGTCAGCGTCAGACCCAGGGCGAGGCCCTGGGCGGCGGTCGGCTGATCACGGACACCCTCTACAGCGCGAACGGTACCGTCCGCCGGACCAACAACGGCTACTACGCCGAGGGTGCCCCGACGAAGAAGATCTTCGTCCCGGAGAGCGTCTTCCAGGTCCCGAACTCGACCGCGACGGCCTACGACGGTCTCGGCCGCGCCGTGCGTTCCACCACCCTGCACGCGGACGTTCCGCAGTACTCCTCCACTGTGCAGTACGGGGGTGACTTCACCCTCGCCCGTTCGACCATGTCCGTCGACGGCATGACGCCCCTCAAGGGCAGCCGCGCCGTGAAGACCTGGACCGACCCGCTGGGCCGGACCTCGGCCGTCGAGCACGCCACCTCCACCGACCTCACCACCTGGACAAAGACCTCCTACGTCTACGACGTCCGCAACAAGCTGACCGCTGTCACCGACACGGCCGGCAACAAGTGGACTTACGCCTACGACGTCCGCGGACGCAAGACGGCTGCGGAGGACCCCGACGCGGGGCGTTCCGAGTTCGGCTTTAACAACCTCGACCAGCAGATCTGGGCCAAGGACTCCAGCGGCCGCACCCAGCACAGCATTTTCGACGGGCTGGGCCGCACGACCGAACTCCGCGACGACAGCACCACCGGGCCGCTGGTCGCCTCCTGGGCGTTCGACACCCTGCCCAGCGCCAAGGGCATGCCCGTCTCCTCCACCCGCTACGAGGGCGGAGCGGCATACAAGAGCGAGGTCACCGGCTACGACGCCGAGTACCGGCCGACCGGATCAAAGATCACGATTCCGGACGTGCCCGCCACCAAGGGCCTCGCCGGCACCTACGCCTACGGCACCACGTACACCCCAACGGGCAAGGTCCAGTCGACCACCGTCCCGGCGACCCCGGGCGGCCTGGCCGCCGAGAAGCTGATCACTCGTTACAACGGTGACGGCATGCCCCAGAGCGTGTCGGGGCTGTCCTGGTACACCGCTGACGTCAAATACAGCCCCTTCGGTGAAGTCCTGCGTACCGCATCGGGCAACGCACCGAACCGTGTGTGGACGACCAACCTCTACAACCCGAAAACCGGCCAGGTCACCAACCAGATCAGCGACCGCGAAAGCGGACCGCACCGGATCAGCGACGTCTCCTACGCCTACGACCCCGCCGGCAACATCACCTCGGTCACCGACACCCAGCCCGGCGACCGCACCGACCGCCAGTGCTACGCCTACGACCCGATGGGCCAACTGACCAAGGCCTGGACCGGCAAGACCACCGCCTGCACCGGCCCCAGCCTCGCCGACGTCACGCCCGGTCCGGACGGTGACGGGTTCTGGCAGGAATACCAGTTCGACTCAATCGGCAACCGCACCAAGCTCATCAACCGCGACCTCACCAACAGCGCGCTGGACGACGAGACCACCTACAGCTACGGCGTGAACATCGCCGGCAACGGCACCCAGCCGCCAGTCAAGATCAAGCCCCACGCCCTGGCCGGCGTCGACAAGACCACCCGCAACGCGGGCTCCACGGTCAACTCGCTCTCCAGTTACACCTACGACAGTGCCGGCAACACCACGAGCCGGCGCATCGACGGCGACACCCAGACCCTGAACTGGGACCGCCGGGGCAAGCTCACCTCCGCCACCAGCCCCGGCATCGGAGCCGTAGCCCTCACCGGCGCCTCCGGCAAGTGCGTCGACGTCGAGAACGGCAACACCGCCGACGGGACTCCGGTCAAGATCTGGCCGTGCAACGAAACCAGGGCCCAGCAGTGGCGCCTGACCGGCGACACCGTCCGCGCCCTCGGCAAGTGCCTCACCAACAGCAGCGGCAAGCTGGTCCTGTCCACCTGCGACGGCAGCGACAAGCAGAAGTTCACCTACCGCCCCGGCGACAAGTCCCTCCACAACCCGGCCACCAACCAGTGTGTCGACGTCTCCAACAACGCCGCCGATGGCAGCGACCTCCAAATGTGGCCGTGCAACACCACCGGCCCCCAGCAGTTCAGCTTCGACAACACCACCACCTACATCTACGACGCCTCCGGCAACCGCCTCATCGAAGAAACCGGCAGCAGCCGCACCCTCTACCTCGGCGAAGCCGAGATCACCGTCAACAAGGCCGGCCAGGCCTTTGACGCCTTCCGCTACTACAGCGGCCCCGGCGCCACCACAGTCCGCCGCACCTACGGCAAAACCACCAACCACCAGCTCAGCGTCCAGCTCGCCGACCACCACGGCACCGCCACCACCACCATCGAACAGACCACCGGGCAGGCGGTTGCCCGCCGTAAGTCAGACCCCTACGGCAACCCCCGCGGCACCCAGCCCGGCAACTGGCCCGGCAACCGAAGCTTCCTCGGCACCGGCGTCGACGACACCAACACGGGCCTCACCCACATCGGCGCCCGCGAATACGAACCCACCACAGGCCGCTTCATCTCCGTCGACCCGATCATCGACCTCACCGACCCGCTCCAGATGAACGGGTACACCTACGCCAACGGCAACCCCGTCATGGGCTCCGACCCCAGCGGCCTCAAAAACGACAACTGCGCATATCATTCGAGCTGCACCGCGAATGGCGGAAAACTCGACGAGCAGAACTACGAGGATTTCGGTGGCTCCGGCGGCGCAAGCGACGAACGAGAAAACCTAGCCGACAACTACACTCCACCCCCGCCCCGCAAGGGAAACTCCAGCAGCAGTGTGAGCAGTAAACCCAAGAGCTGCAGCGGCTGGCTGTCCAAGTGCAGTTTCAACAAGGCGGTCAGCAATACTAAAAAATTCCTGCAGGAACACAAGGCAATTGTCGCAGTTGTCGTTGAAATCAGTGCCGGAATAGCTTGTGTCGGATCTGCAACCGGGCTTGCCGTCGCTACTGCTGGTGCCGCCTTCGCCCTAGCTGCTGGCTGCGGAGCAATCGCCGCAGCAGCAGGCGCAGCAATCTATAACGCCTTGGACACAAACGCCGACCACAGCACCATGGGCCAGCTGAAAGCCCAAGGCCAAGCATTTCTTGTGGGGGGTGCCGGCGGCGGAGCGGGTGCAGCAGCGGCGCCAGCCATCGGAGCCATTGCTAACGCCATAGGCAAGGGAGTCGGCAAGCTTCTCTCCAAGGGCGGGTCGTGCTCCGCCGGGAAAAACAGTTTCGCCGCGGGAACGCTCGTCCTTATGGCCGACGGCTCAACCAAGTCAATAGAAGACCTTGAATCGGAAGACAAAGTCCTCGCCACAGACCCTGAGTCTGGCGAAACCTCCGCACAGGAAGTCACGGCAACCATACTTGGCGAGGGTACAAAGAACCTCGTCGAAATAGGCATTGACGCCGATGGCGCTGAAGACTCCACGTCTGACGTAATCACGGCCACGGACAAGCACCCCTTCTGGGTGAGCGAACTCGCTAAGTGGGTCCATGCCACCGACCTCCAGCCGGGCCAGTGGCTCCAGACCAGTACCGGCACTCGTGTACAGGTCACAGCGGTCAAACGCTGGACCGCCGAACGCGCAACGGTCCACAACCTCACCGTCTCCGACCTCCACACGTACTATGTGCTGGCTGGGGCCACACCGGTCCTGGTTCACAACTGCAACGTTTCACTGAGTCAAAGGGAGGCGAATACGCTGCGAGTCGGTCCTCATGCCGATGAGTCGGTGCCTGCGACCGGGCCGGTGGTTACCTCAGAGCAGAGTGCGGCCATGCAGGGAAGGCCATGCCACTCTTGCGGTGGGAGCAGTCCGACGATGACGGGTGACCACCAGCCGTCTACTGGAATTGGACCGACTAGCCTTCCGCGCAGCCTGTTTCCTCACTGTGAAACATGCAGTGATACTCAGGCGGTTGCTGTATCGAAAGCCCAGCAGATGCTGCGCAATCACGGCTATCACGATCCCACGTTTGCGGGGCTGCCAGGGATTCCGAGTGCAGCTGAGAAGCTAGCGGAGCTACTGCCAGGCCATACGCGGTAGTAGGTTCAGGGTGCGCCCGGTTGGCGATGGAGCTGACCGGGCGCACCATCAAGCTCAGATTGGGTAATTGGCGGAGAAATGCTCATTGGTAGTGCCGAGCTTTACTTGAACCATCGCGTTATCCGTATTGGATCGACGGCCCCGCCGGAGGAGGTTCTGGCGCTGGCCGGTGCGCCACTGGTGGCGTCTAGGAGTCACGTCCAGATCGCCGCACGTGCGCAGACGGGGCTGGTCCGGGTCAGGCTGTGGAACAGGGCTGGCCCGGCCGAGGGCAGCGTCCTGTTCGACGGAGCCCTGGTGCTCGACGACGGGGCCATCGGAGTCGGCGACATCCTCGGCGTGTCACGTTTCGTGCAGAACGTCGGGGACCCTGGCGTGCATCACATCCGAGTCACTGTCGATGATCCAGGGGTTGCTTCCCGTGTCGACGTAGTTATCGATTCCGGACGTGACGGGCAACCACTGACAAGCGTGGATGGTTACCCGCTGCCCCAGTTTGTAGTAGCCGAGAATTTCAATCTCGGTAAATCTGATGAACTCGGACTGATTCTTTCGGTACATGATATGCCGCAAAATCGCCTTGCCGCCGCGTTCAAGTTGATCAAGCTGGCCTCGGAGTCAGATCCTTTGGACCGCGTAGAAATTCTCAGGGAATTTCGAATGCGCATGGTCTGCGAGTGGCTTAGGTGGCTCGCCCCTGCGGCCTCTGCAGATGCAGTGTCTGCGATGGCCGGTTACATGTCCGAACGTCTGCATGGAACGGCGACGGTAGGTCTCGACCAGGCATCAGTAGAGCTCGCTGCGGATGTACTCGCCCGGCTGTCCGGTGACCGCTAGTAGATGTTGCGCTGCTAAGAATCGTGACCAATAGCAAATTTTAGCCGCGCCGAGCTGTGTTCGGCGGGGCTAATTTACCGCCTGACGGCAGTAGCTGACGGCAACGGCGGCGGACACAGTGGTGTCCGCCGCCGTCTGGCTGTCAGGGACGGTCGAGCGCGTGACCGAGCAGGTCGATGGCGTCGCGCTGAAGGCGGATGCGTACGTGGGCGTAGACGGTGGCGGTGACGCCGATGTGGGCGTGGCCGAGGAGTTCCTTGATCACGACGAGTTCGACGCCCTGTTCCAGGAGCAGGGTGGCGGTGGAGTGCCTGAGGTCGTGGAAGCGGATTCGGCGGACGCCGGCCTTGCGGAGGAGCGTGGTGAAGGCGCGAGTGAGGTTGGTCGGGTCGATCGCTCCGCCCTGCGCAGTGGTGAACACGTGCCCGCTGTGCTGCCACGCCGTGCCTGCGGTCTCACGCTCGCGCTGCTGCTGCTCGCGGTGGAGCTTCAGAGACTGGAGACACCGCGTGGGGAGGGCGATACGGCGTTCGGAGGCCCGGGTCTTGGTGGGCAGCGTGGTGAGCCGGCCTGCGGCGGTCCGCTGAAGGGTGCGGCGGATGGCGGCGGTGCCCCGGTCGCTGAGGCCGGCGAACCAGCCGGGATTGCCTGCCCAAGAAATCAATCACATGCCGCAGGATTCCGCGACTGGCAAATCCATAGGGTACAACAGTGGACCAGCAATTCGGATGGACAAGGTTGATCATCGGCAGGTTTGGTCGACAGGTCAGGGGAGTCGCCCAGAGCCCAAAGCGTGGCTAGGCATGCAGAAAGATCTTGTAAACTCCGATCGAATAGATCGAGCCATGCAGAATGATATAAACGATATCGTCACACGATTCCCCGGCAAATACAATAATGCAATTGGCGATATGATTGGCGCGCTGCCCGGGAATGGTCAGTATCAAGCACTGCGTGGTATTCCAGAGCAAGTTCATGTGCAATTGACCCTGTGGTAGGCCACGGATTTCGTCATGGAGGCGACGGATGGTAATCGATCTTGATCCCCCCCGAGGGGTAGGCGGCTTGCAAATCGGCATGCCTATCGAAGCTGCGGAGCAGATCCTGCGGGAGATGTCAGGATTTATTCCGCCCGCTGCGGGAGAATTTAGGAATAAAGGTTTCGCGCATTACGACTCAGAATTGTCAATCTCTGTCGATTTCGACTCCCGCGGAGTCGTGCGCGCTATTGAGCTATTCCGACCTGAAGGGGATGTTCAGGTCACGTTTCTCGGCATTTCTTTGTTTGAAGAATCTGCCGATGTCGTGATCTCGCGACTCTCTGAAAGATTTCGACTTGAGATCGAAGATGAAGGATTGAATGTTGCGGCTCCTGATGTCTTCATCGGACTCTGGAGAAGGACGCTTCCCGAAATCTCTGGTGGCGACGATGGTCGATACTTCGAATCGGTCCTTATTGCCGCACCCGGGTACGGGTCGTAGTCAATTCGGGTAAATTAAGAAGAAATACAAGCCTCTCCGAAGGCTTCGACTTGATTAGCATCGACTATCTCTGAGCAAATGGAAGCCCCGCCGGGTTCTAATTCCGGCGGGGCTTCTGGGATGTTTGACGGCAGTAGTTGACCTCGATTAGTCAGCGGGGTCCGATCGCTGATCGGCTCGGCCGTGCGCCCGAATTATCCCCGCGTTGTGCGGGGTGGGCCGTCGCGTGACACCGCGGCTGCCCCGGGTTCCATGGGCCCGGAGTTGAACTGGTCTGCTCCTTCCTGGTCTTCATCGAGGTGCTTCGCTCTCGTCAGGTGACGGCTGGGAGCGTGCCGAGTCTGGTCCAGGGCAAGGTGCCCTCGATCCGGAGCCAGCGGCGGCGGGCATGCCGTGAGAGGCGGGCGGGCGGGTAGTAGAGCCGGAAACGCACGGTGTCCGGTTCGGCGCCGGCGTCGTGCAGGGCCAGCAGCCTGGTCCAGGCGTCGAGGTCGCGGGCGAGGTTGGCGGCGAGCATCCAGCCGCGATTGACCTCCCAGGACTGCGAAGGCAAATCGCCCCAGGCTCATCGCCTTGTCGCAGTCCCCCCTGCGTGGGCGGCGACGGCCCGGAACAGGTCTGTGTGGGGCGGGGCGGCCGGAGCTGAGGACTCCGCTGCCCTACAGGGCCCTGGCGAAGGCGGCGGGGTGACGGTGGAGGCGGGCCGTCCGGGTCCTTGGAGTCTCGGACGGCGATCCGGCGCGCTGGGCAGCGACCTCGGCGCAGTCGCCGCCCGTGCCTCCGCTGTGTGAGGACTTCTGCCAGGCGTCGACGCCGAGCGGGGCGCGTTCGAACTCGCCTTGTTCCCCGGTGATTCCGATGTACATGCGCGGCCAGGTCAGGGTTCGGTCTTCCGGGGTTTCGCGCGGACGTGCATGCGCTCCCCCTGCCTGCCGAAGAGGCTGAGGACCTCGACGGGGCGTCCGTCCGCGCTGCCGAACCAGTGGGGCAGCCGGGTGTCCCACTCGGCGGCCTCGCCGGGGCCGAGGACCAGATCGTGCTCGGCGAGGACGAGCCGCAGCCGGCCGTCCAGCACGTACAGCCACTCGTAGCCCTCGTGCGTACGGAAATCCGGCTCGGCACCCCGGTCCGGGATGATCATCTTGTACGCCTGGAGGGGGCTCGGGCTCCGGGTCAGGCGTACGAACGTACCGCCGCTCGACAGAGTGCCGGGTGTCAGCCGTACCCGGGGGTCCCCCACCTCGGGAGCGCCGACCAAGTCGTCCAGGGCCACCTGGTACGCGGCGGCGAGCGGCAGCAGCAGTTCCAGGCTGGGGCGGCGCTGCCCGGACTCCAGCCGGGAAAGAGTGCTCTTGGAGATGCCGGTCGCCTCCGACAGTGCGGCCAGCGTCAGGCCGCGCTTGGCGCGCAGCGCTCGGAGCCGGGGCGCGACCTCGTCGAGGACCGCTTGATGGGGCGGTGGTGTGTCCATGCGGGCATTCCACTCCGCCGTCCCGGAATCGGCAACAAGAGTTGCCGCCACGGGCAGGCCAGGCCCACGCTCCCCGGCATGAGCACACACAGCGGTTCCCGCCCCATCAGCACAGGACAGAACGAGGCAGCGACAGCCGCAGGCGCGGTGCGGTGGGCGCTCGCCGGGCTTTCGCTGTCCATGCTGCTGTCCTCGCTCGGCACCAGCATCGCCAACGTCGCCCTGCCGACACTGGCACAGGCGTTCACCGCCTCCTTCCACGAGGTCCAGTGGATCGTCCTCGCGTACCTCCTCGCCCTCACCACCGTGATCGTCAGCGTCGGCCGGCTCGGTGACCTCATCGGCCGCCGACGGCTGCTGCTGGCCGGGATCGCACTGTTCACGGCGGCCTCGGTGTTGAGTGGAGTGGCTCCTACGCTGGGGGTGCTGATCGCCGCCCGGGCGGCGCAGGGGGTGGGAGCGGCCGTCATGATGGCGAGCACCATGGCGTTCGTCGGTGAGACCGTGCCCAAGGCGAGGACCGGTAGCGCCATGGGGCTGCTGGGAACGATGTCCGCGATCGGTACCGCGCTCGGCCCCTCGCTGGGCGGCGTGCTGATATCCGGACTCGGCTGGCGGGCGATCTTCCTCGTCAGCGCACCGCTGGGCGTCCTGACCTTCCTCCTCGCACACCGCCATCTGCCCGCCGACCGCCGGGAGACCACGGCAGCCCGGCCGCGCTTCGACCACGTCGGCACGCTGCTGCTCGCCCTGACTCTCGCGGCCTACGCACTTGCCATGACCCTGGGGCACATCGCTCTGCTGCTGGCCGCCGCCCTCGGAGTCGGCCTCTTCGTACGGGCCGAGGCGAGAGCGGATTCACCGTTGATCCGGTTGGCGATGTTCCGCGATCGCGCGTTGAGCGCGGGCCTCGCCACGAGCGCACTCGTGTCGACGGTGATGATGACGACGCTCGTGGTCGGGCCGTTCTACCTCTCCCGCACGCTCGGACTCGAAGAAGCCCTGGTCGGACTCGTCCTGTCGGTCGGCCCACTGGTCGCCGCGCTGACCGGCGTGCCGGCCGGGCGCGTTGCTGACCGCTTCGGCGCACCCCGCATGACCGTTGCCGGCCTCGTGGGGATCGCGGCCGGCTCCTTCATCCTGGCCATGACGCCGGCGACGCTCGGCATCGCGGGCTACCTCGCCCCGCTCGTGGTCGTCACCGGCGGCTACGCGGTGTTCCAGACGGCCAACAACACCGCCGTCATGGCCGATGTCCACCCGGATCAGCGGGGTGTCGTCTCGGGCATGCTCAACCTGTCCCGCAACCTCGGCCTCATCACCGGCGCGTCCGTGATGGGCGCGGTGTACGCGCTCGCCGGCATGCGGATGACGTTCGCGGTCGCGGGGATCCTGATCGTCGTCGCGCTCGCCGTCGCGGCGGGAAGCCGCCGTGGAAGCGGTCCCGCCGCGATGTCTTCTACAGCGCGCTGACGAAGGCGGCGAAGGCGGCGGGAGCGACGGTGAAGGCGGGGCCGTCGGGGTTCTTGGAGTCCCGGACGGCGACCCGGCACGGCTGAGCGGCCACCTCGACGCAGTCACCGCCGCTGCTGCCGGTGTACGACGCCTTGCGCCAGGCGGCGGCGCCGAGCGGGGCGCACTCGACGCACTCACCGCCGGTGTCACCGCTGTAGGACGACTTACGCCACCGCGCGCCCGTCAGGTCCCGGATGGTGTCCATAACGTTCCTCCATTACGCGGGCGATCAGTGCCGCCGATTTCTCCACGGAGAGTGCGGCGGCCTGCAAGTGATCGTAACGGAGTGAACCCTCCCGGAGGGCCTGTGGATTGGCCGTCATATGGCCCTGGACGAAGTCCTCGGTATAGACGAGGTCGGGGTCGTCGTCGAACCGCAGAACAGTGAATGAGCCCATCAGCCCCGCATGGGCGCCCGCCTCGAAGGGCAGAATCTGCACCCTCACCCACTCCCGCCCCCGCAGGTCCAACAAGTGGGCGAGTTGGTTCCGCATGATGTCCTGGCCGCCGATCTCCTGATGTAGCACGGCCTCGCTCAGCACGACCCACATCAGTGGCGGGTTCTCGCGGTCGAGGATGCGCTGCCGCTCCATACGGGCGGCCACCTTCGCGTCGAGGCGCTCCACGTTCCGTACGCCTAGCACTGCCCGCGCGTAGTCCTCCGTCTGCAACAGCCCGTAGACCAACTGGGCCTGGTACGTCGAGATATAAGAAGCCTTCGCCTCCATCTCCGCGTACGCCTGGAACCACGTCGGCAGCTGGCTGCGCAGCACCAAGCCCACCAGCCGCGAGAACACCCCGTCCGTCCCCAGCGCCGCGTCCATCCGTTCCGAGAAGTCGCGGGTCGGCACCTTCCTCGCGGTTTCGATCTGGCCGATCAGCGAGCCAGTGCAGAAGATGCTGGATCCGAGTTCTCCCTGCTTCAGCCCGAAGTCCTCTCTCAGGCGGCGCAGTTCGGAGCCGTAGTAGTCCAGCGGCGATGCGCTGGGATCGAGGTCGCGGATGTTGACCACGGGCGGTCACCCCCAAGTTCACGCCGTGCGGCGTTCGTTTCGGTCTGTAGCCGAGCGTAACGACGCCACCGCACCCTGGTGACATGAATCACGTAACTGACCGCTCCCCGGCGGACATTGGCCCCAGCACCTACCGCATGGGCTTCACCGTCGGTGAGCATTCGGCCCGGCACATGCGGCGCATCCTGCGGATGTTCCTCGTCCGCTGGGAGATGGCCGGGCTGGCCGGCGCCGCCGAGCTGGCGCTCACCGAGCTCGTCGCCAACGTCGTACGGCACGTGCCGGGGCGGCGGTGCGCGGTGCTGATCCTGCGGCGGCCGGAGGGGCTGCGGGTCGAGGTCGCGGACGGGTGCCCCCAACCGGCGTGCGTATCGCGCGGCGGCGATGCCCTGGCCGACGGCGGGCGCGGGCTGCTCCTGGTCGAGGCCGTGACCGACCGCTGGGGCACCATGCCGATGGCCGTGGGCAAAACGGTCTGGTTCGAGTGCGACGCCACCGACGCCCCTGTCAACGGTCGCCGTGATCCCCGCCGAAGCCGACGGCCTACAGAACGCTGAGCGTGATCACGAGCGCGAACGTGGGCACAAGGGTCACCAGCGCGCTCACCGGCCAGTACAGCCGAGGGCCCAGTGCCGCCCTGCGCCCCACGGGACGGTTGACGAGCCACCACACCAGAGCGAACAGCCCCAGCACCGGCCCCGAGAACAGCAGCCACGGCAGCATGCCGTCGTTCTCGGTCGGCTCCGGCTGGGTCCAGCCGATCGCCGCGAGCGGCCAGTTCGCGGCGAAGTACCACAGCAGCCACACCGGCACGACACCAGGGATCCCCATCAGCAGGTTCACACCCACCGCTATCAACGACCACTTCCGCATGCGCCCATTGTCACCCGCCGCCCACCACGTCCCCCGGCCTCGGGCGGGGCCCCGACCTGGTCCGCTACCCGACGGTAGGGCACCATGGGCCGCCCAGCAGCAGCTCAGGAGGAACACATGGCCACGGCCACCCCCAAGCCGGAGACCCTCGCCGCCTTCGAGGCCGCCAAGGGGTTCATGCCCGTCGGTGAAGGCCTTGCCCTCTACGAGGCGGCCACCGCCGCCGCCGGGCTCGGGCTGCCGCTCCTGGAGGTCGGCACGTACTGCGGGCGCTCCACGATCCTGCTCGCCGACGCCGCCCGCGAGGCCGGCGTGGTCGCCCTGACCGTCGACCACCACCGGGGCAGCGAGGAGCAGCAGCCCGGGTGGGAGTACCACGATCCGACGGTCGTGGACCCGGAGGTCGGGCTGATGGACACCCTGCCCACCTTCCGCCGCACCCTGCACCGGGCCGGTCTGGAGGACCACGTCATCGCTCTCGTCGGCCGCTCTCCGCAGGTCGCGGCGGCCTGGGGCGGCAAGCTCGGTCTCGTCTTCATCGACGGCGGCCACACCGACGAGCACGCCACCGGCGACTACGAGGGCTGGGCCCCGCACCTCGCGGAGGGCGGGACGCTGGTGATCCACGACGTGTTCCCGGATCCGGCCGACGGCGGGCAGGCCCCGTACCGGATCTACCTGCGCGCCCTGGCCTCAGGGGCCTTCACCGAGGTCTCGGTCACCGGCTCCCTGCGCGTCCTGCGCCGTACCGGGCCCGCGAACATATAGGTGATAAGCACACCACGCCCCCGGATGGCGCAGTTCCGTACGCACGCCGACCGGGCGTTCTAGCATCGCGAGGTGCGCTACGACGACAGTCCCCCGCCCCCCGAGTCCGGCCCGTCGGTCAGCCCGGACCCGCATTGGTTCACGCGCCGCTCCACGCTCCTGGTGGCGGTGGCGGCGCTCGCTCCGGCCTGCCTCGCGGGCTGGGTGCTGACGCAGGTGCTGACCGGGGCGGGGCCGGACGGGCAGCAGCCGCAAGTGAGGCCGCTGCCCGCCTCGCACACGGCGGCCGAAAACGACGGGAAGGCCAGCACCTCCCCGAACCCGAGCACGAGCGCGAGCCCGAACGCGAGCCCGAGCGCGACCCCGAGCCCCGCCGCGTCCGTCGACCCCGCCCCGGCGCCGACCCCCGCGCCCCTCGCCGGCCGGACCGTCGTCATCGACCCCGGCCACAACACGGGTAACTTCCGCCACACCACCGAGATCAACAAGAAGGTGGACATCGGTACCACCCGCAAGGAGTGCGACACCACCGGCACCACCACCGCCGACGGCTACCGGGAGGCCGAGTTCACCCTCGACGTCTCCCGCCGGGTGCGCGCCGTGCTGGAGGCCCAGGGGGTGAAGGTGGTCTTCACCCACGAGGGCGACCGCCCCTTCGGCCCCTGCATCGACGAGCGGGCCCGTATCGGCAACGAGGCGACCGCCGACGCCGTCGTCTCCGTCCACGCCGACGGCGCCTCCACCGGCAACCGCGGCTACCACGTCATCCTTCCCGCCAAGGTCAAGGGCGGTGCGGCGGACACCGCGCGGATCGTCGGGCCGTCCCGGGACCTCGGCGAGCGGATCGCCGGGAACTTCGCCCGTACCACCGGTTCCGCACCCGCCAACTATCTCGGCGGAGGTACCGGTTTGGTCGTCCGCGACGATCTGGGCGGCCTCAATCTGTCGACCCGGCCCAAGGTGTTCGTCGAATGCGGCAACATGCGTGACGCCAAGGACGCGGCGCAGCTGACCAGTCCGGAGTGGCGCCAGAAGGCGGCGCAGGGCATCGCGGACGGCATCGTCGGCTTCCTCGGGGGGTAGTCCTCGCGGGCCTCTCGCCGCCCCGATCCTCTCGGTCACGGAAAACCTCCGTACCATGGTCCCGCCCGCCCCGCTCCAGCCTGGTCTGCGACCGCGGTACCACGACACGACCGAGACCGAGAAGGACACCTGAGACGTGAACATCCGCTCCCTCACTCGAGGCGACGGCGTGGTGATCGGAGCAGCGGTGCTGCTGTTCATCGCCTCGTTCCTCGATTTCTACTCCGCCGACAACCTGAACCTGCCGAGCGTGTGGGACACCGACGTCTACCGTCTGGCGCTCCCGTCGATCTTCCTGCTCGGCTTCATCGCCGCGGGTCTGCTGATCGCCGCCCGCCTCCAGCCGGAGGGCCGCAAGGTCCTCGGGCTGCCGCTGACCGCGATCGGCACGGTGCTCGCCGTCTCGGCCGCCTGGTCCTCGCTGTGGTCCCTGATCACCGCCCCGAGCGGGGCCGACCTGGGCGCCGGCTGCATCCTCGCCTTCCTCGGCACCCTGGCGCTGGCCGGTGTCGCCGTCGCCGGTGCGAAGGTCCCCGCGCTCGCCGGGCCCCTCGTACCCGAGGCGCGGCCCGCCGCGATCCCGCCCTACGGCGGCCAGCCGCAGCCGGGCACCGGGTACGGCTACCCGGGCGCCCAGCAGCAGCAGCCCTACGGAAACACCCCGCAGCCGATCCCGCCGTACGGTGGCTCCCCCACCCCGGCGCCCGGCCCGCAGGACGCCCCCGCCCACCAGCCGGCCCCGACGCCGGCCCCGGCGGCGGACTTCACGCCGTTCTGGTTCGCGGTGCCGGTGGCCCGTCCCCTCTTCGGTGAGGACGGCTCGCCCACTCCGATCGCGGAGCTCGCGCCCGGCACCTGGTACCTGGCCGTCGACCAGCGCGGCCCGGCCACGCTGATCGCCCAGACCCAGGACGGCCGCCGCGGCGTCCTGAACGACACCTCGGGCATCCAGCGCGGCTGATCCCCGCGAAGACGCCGACAGGCCGGGCAGAGGGCATCAGCTCTCTGCCCGGCCTTTCGCGTCCCTTCCGGGCGGGGAGCCGTTGCCCTACAGTCGCCTGACACTCATCTGACGTACCGTCAGATACGCCGTCAGACACCTTACGACGATCCGTCAGGGCTTCGCGGAGGAGACCTCTATGCGCCTCGGACTCGCACTCGGCTACTGGGGCCGCGGACCCGGCCCCGCCCACCTCGACCTCGCCACCGAGGCCGAGCGCCTCGGCTACGACTCCGTGTGGACCGCCGAGGCCTGGGGCTCCGACGCCTTCACCCCGCTCACCTGGATCGCCGCGCACACCTCCCGCATCCGGCTCGGCACCGCCATCGCGCAGATGGCCGCCCGCACCCCCACCGCCACCGCCATGCACGCGCTGACCCTGGACCACCTCTCCGGCGGCCGGATGATGCTGGGCCTCGGCCTGTCCGGACCGCAGGTGGTCGAGGGCTGGTACGGGCGCCCGTTCCCCGCGAGCCCGCTCACCGCCACCCGCGAGTACGTCGACGTCATCCGCCAGGTGCTACGCCGCGAGGCCCCCGTCGCGCTGGACGGCCGCTTCCACAGCCACCCGTACCGCGGCACGGACGGCACCGGCATCGGCAAGCCGCTCAAGCCCATCACCCACCCCCTGCGCGCGGATCTCCCGCTGCTGCTGGGCGCCGAGGGGCCGAAGAACATCGCCCAGACCACCCGGATCGCGGACGGCTGGCTGCCGCTGTACTGGTCTCCCACCCGCACCGACGTCTACCGGGCCTCACTCACCGCTCTCCCCGAGGGCTTCATGATCGCGCCGATGGCACGGGCGAAGGTCTGCGACGACGTCACCGAGGGCCTGCTGCCGGTCAAAGCGATGCTCGGCTTCTACATCGGCGGCATGGGCCACGCGGCCCGCAACTTCCACGCGGACCTGATGGCCCGGATGGGCTACGAGGAGGAGGCCCGGCGCATCCAGGAGCTGTTCCTGGCCGGACGCAAGGAGGAGGCGGTACTCGCCGTCCCCGACGCCTTCGCCGACGAGATCTCCCTCATCGGCCCCCGCGAACGGATCGCCGAGCGCCTGGACCTGTGGCGCGAGGGCCCGGTCACCGACCTGCTCGTGACCGCCCCGGACCCGCACACCCTGCGCGTCCTGGCGGAACTCAACAGCTGAACCGATGCCGCCTCACGTGCCTACGGCGTGTCCTCGTCGGCCTGGGGGACGGCCGCCAGCAGTTCCCGTACGTCGAGCGGCATCACGGCGATCTCCATCTCCTCGCCTCCCTCCAGGAGGCAGGTCACGATCCGCGAGCCGGGGTTGATGGAGATCCCCTCCCGTACCGAGGGCACGCGCAGGCCCGTCGCCCGGGCGCCCGTCAGCGGCACGGCGGGGCCCCTGCGGGGCTCCCAGCGGGCGACGCCCTGGTCGACGTGGACCCGGCCCACCCGCCAGCGGCCCTCACCGGCCGGACGGCGGGCCATGCCGGGGATCCCGGCGGGGCGCCCGGCGGCCACCCGCTCAAGGTGCTTGCGCCTGAGGAGCCAGCCGGCCCCGACGGCCCCCACTGCCAACAACACGAACTCGATCACACGAGCCATTGAAACAGCCGGACGGCCAGAACCCGTCACAGCGGACACGGCGGCCACAGCGGCCTGCCGGGGGCGGGGCAGGCGAGCGGGCCGCAGGGGGGCGGTGGCGGGACCGGCGACGCACGCCGCCCGTGCCCATCCCCCTGCCCGCGCCCGCATCCATGTCCGTGACCGTGACCGTGACCGTGCCCACGGCGGAGGTGGCGTGCTTCCCGGTGCGGGTGCCGTCCCCGTGGTCGCAGCGGGTCGCAGACCGCGAAGTCGGTGCCGGCGTACGGCGGGGCCTGCGTGCGCGCCGGGGTGTGTGCCGGGGCGGCCTCGGCGACACCGGCCGGGGCCGCGCCGGCGAGCCCGAGGGCGAGGGCGATGCCCGTGAGCAGGAGGGCCGAACTTCGGAGCATGGAGAAGAACATGGGAAACTCCTCGTTCCAGCTCGTCGTTCAAGAGTACGAGTCGGTCCGCCGGCTTCGCCCCGCACCCCTGGGGGATGGGGACCGGACTCCGCCGTGCGGACCGCTCGTCAGACATGAGACTGCCAACGCGCGCAAACGACGCTCTAACGGACGGCTAACGGTTCCGGCACGTCACTGCCGATCGGCCGGGAGCGAAACGGCCTGGATCCTACTCAAGACCCGAAATAGATCGACATAGGCTCGGCCCCGGGCCGCGCACAAAAGGACAGGGGGATGCGTGCATGGAGTTCCGCGTGCTGGGGACGGTGGCCGTGGTCACGGAGCACGGGAGGCCCCTCCAGCTCGGTCCCGCCAAGCGCCGCAGCCTGCTGGCCATGCTGCTGCTGCGACCCAACGCGGCCATCGCCGTCGAGCGGTTGACCGAGGCGTTGTGGGACGAGGACCCGCCCCGGCACTCCCGGACCGTGCTGCAGGGCCACGTGTCCCAGCTGCGCGCACTGTTCGCCGAGCACGGGGCGTCGGCCCACGGCGTCGAACTCCTCACCCAGGGGCAGGCGTACGCCCTGCGGTTGCCCAGGACGCTGGTGGACGCGCACCGCTTCGAGGAGTTGCTCCGGCTCGCGCGCGAACAGCGCGAGCGGCGCGAGCCGGAGGAGGCCGTGTCGGTCCTGCGGGAGGCGCTCGCGCTGTGGACGGGTCCCGCGCTCGCCGGGACCGTGCGCAGCCCGCTGCTGGAGGCGGCCGCGCACGCGCTGGAGGAGTTGCGGCTGACGGCCGTGGAGGAACTGGCCGCCGCCCACGGGCAGCTGGGTGAGCACGGTACGGCGGCGGCCGTCCTGCGCGCCGAGGCCGTCGCGCACCCGCTGCGGGAGCCGCTGATCGCGGCGCTGATGCGGGCCCTGGGCGGGGCGGGCCGGCAGGCGGACGCGCTGGACTGGTTCCACCGCACGCGGCGGCTGCTCGCCGATCAGCTCGGTGTCGATCCCGGAGCAGTGCTCTGCGACGCGTACACCGCTCTCCTGAGGGCCGACGCCCGGCAGCCTTCACCCGCCCCGGCGGTGGTCGGGCCCTCGACGGCAACGGTGGCGGCCCCGGATGCGTCGGATCCGTCCCCCTCCTCCGATCCTTGGCGGCCCAAGGAGGCCGCCCCGGCCGCCCTCCCTCACCCGCACGCGGCCGAGCCGCAGCTCCTGCCGCGCCGCCCCCGGGGCTTCACGGGACGGATAAGCGAACTGGCGGCGCTCGGCCGGGCCGCGGCCTCCGCCCCGGACGCGATCGTCATGGTCACGGGCAGCGCGGGCGTGGGCAAGACCGCGTTCGCCGTGCACTGGGCACACCGGCACCGCGTGGACTTCCCCGACGGCCGGCTCTTCGTCGACCTGCGCGGCTACAGCCCCACCCCGGCGCGCGACACGAGCGCCGTCCTGCGCGAGTTCCTGCTCGCGCTGGGCGTCCCCACCGAGCGGATGCCGCGCTCGCCCGAGGCTCTGGGCGCCCGCTACCGCGAACTGACCGCCGGGCGCAGGATGCTGATCGTCCTGGACAACGCCCGCGACTCCGAGCAGATCCGCCCCCTGCTGCCCGGCGGCGAGCGGTGCGTCACCCTCGTCACCAGCCGCAACCGGCTCGGTGAACTCGTCGCCTCGGACGCCGCCGTGCCCGTCCCGATCGCCGGACTGCCCGCCGCGCAGTCCACCGCGCTGCTCGCCGCCGTCCTGGGCCCCGAGCTGATCGAGGCCGAGCCCGAGGCCGCCGCCCGCCTCGCCAAACTGTGCGACGGCCTGCCCCTCGCGCTGCGCGTGGCCGCCGCCCGCCTCGCGACCCGCCCGCACCACGGCCTGGCCGCCTTCGCCCGGGAACTCGCCGACGAGCACAACCGGCTCGACCTGCTGAACGTCGGGGACACCGGGGTCGCCGCCGCGCTCGGCCTCACCGTGCAGCACCTGCCCGAAGCCGCCCGGAAGATGTTCCACCGGCTCGGCCCGCACACCGGGGCCACCCTCGACACCTGCACGGCCGCCGCCCTCGCCGGCTGCCTGCCCAGCCAGGCGGCCTCGGCCCTGGACCAGCTGGCCGCCGCCCAGCTGGTCGTCGAGGCGGGCCCGCAGTCGTACGTACTGCACGACCTCGTACGGCTCTACGCGCGCAGCCTGTCCCCCGGCTACGACCCCGAGGGGCTGCTGCGGCTGCTGGACCACTGGGTGCACACGCTCCTCGCGGCCGGCGCCGCCGCCGAGCCCGGCGGCGAGCCGTGCTGCTCCCTGCCCGCCGGGGCCCGGCGTCCGGCCGTGATCCGGCCGTTCGCCGACCGTAGGAGCGCGCTGGCCTGGTTCTCCGCCGAACGGGACACCCTGCGCGGGGCGGTCGAGGCCGCCGTCGCCGCCGGACTCCACGACCGCGCGTGGCGGCTGGTCCTCCTCCAGTGGCCGCTGATCCTGTGGCAGGTCCGCGACGGCTGGGTGCCGCTGCTCGAACAGGGGCTGGCCTGCGCCGAACTCGACGACGACCCCGGCGCCCAGTCCCGGACGCGGGCGCTGCTGGGCTGGGTGCTGGCCGAGGAGGGCAGGCCCGAGGAGGCCCTCGTACAGCTGGAGCGTGCCCCCGAACTGGCCGCGCTGGCGGGGGACACGGCGGGCGAGGCGATCGCGCGGATCAACCTGGCCGTCGCCCTCATGCGGCGCGGTGAACGCGAACGCCCGAGCGAGCTGCTGGTCGAGGCCCTCACCCTGGCCGAGCGGGCCGGTCTCACCGAGACCGTCACCCTGGCCCACCAGCACCTCACACGGCACCTGCTGTCCGTCGGCGACACCGACGCGGCCGTCGACCACGCCGTCCGCGGCCTCGCCCTCGCCGCACCCCCGCTCGCGGCCCCGCGCCGCGTGGTGCTGCGCACGCTGTACGGGGAGGCACTGGCCGCGACCGGGCGTACGGGGGAAGCCGTACGCCAGCTCGGCAGCGCGATCGAGGAGGCACGGGCGCACGCGTACGAGGAGGGCGAGAGCGCGGCGCGCGCCGTGCTCGCCGCCATCGGAGAGAAGAGCTAGCCGCCGAGCTGGGAGGTGCTCGGAACCTTGTCCGTCACCTCGGCGCCGGCGCTCCTGCCGGCGTCCTTCACGTTGTTGATGATCTTCTCGAAGGCTCCGACGTCGGCGTCGCCCGCCTCTCCCTTGCGCAGCTTGGTGCCGAGCTCCTTGAGGGAGTCGATGCCCGCCGTCAGCGGCGCGACGGCCTTCGACAGCAGCGGATCGCCCTTGGCGTTGTTGACGGCCGCCTTCAGCCGGTTGTAAGTAAAGGCGCCCGCCAGACCCGCCTTGACCAGCGCGAACTTGCGCCCCTCCGCGCCCTGCTTGAACTTGCCCTCGCGGTACGGCTTGACGATCCACTGGTACGTGGCCCCGGCCGCGAGCCCGGCGTTGGCGACGAAGCGCGTCTTGGCGAACTTCTGCGCCTCCTGCGAGCTGGTGGGCGTGGCCCCCGTCGAGGTGGCGCCGGCCTCGTCGTCCCCGTCGCCGCCGCAGGCGGTCGCACCGGCCAGCAGGGCGCAGGACAGGAGCACCGCGGTGAGGATGCGGCGGAATCGGGCGGTGCTGGGCAGGCGTACGGACACGGCTTCCTCCGGGGGACGTCGGTGCCCCCGAGCCTCACCCCGTCGGCCGCACTGCGCCACTTGGGGGACCCGTTCGGGTAGACAGCTGTCGATTCGGTTGTTGGCCGTGGTTGGCCGTCGGCTACCTCGTACGGGTGAACGGCGAGCTCCCCAGGCACGCGGGTTTCGCTGAGACATCAGTCTGGGTGGAGAACGTCTGTGCCGTTGCGGGGGAGGGGGTGGCTGGTGGCACGCGGTGGGAAGCGGAAGTCCGCGCTGCGCGTGCCGGCTGATCCCTTCACGGTGTCGGCCCCTCCGGGTGCACGGATCCGGGACCGGCTGCGTCTGGCAGCCTGTGATGCCGGGGTCCTGCGGGTCGTCGGCGAGCACCTGGGCGGGCACGCCCGTGCTGACCTGGCTGAGCGGGTGCGTACCGGCAGGGTGCCGGTGAAGGACAATCGGCGGGCGGAGCGCAAGCGCGCGCTGACGAAGGTGTCGTCAGCGCGGTGGGCGGGGGCGATCACCCGTGCGTCCGAGGACCAGTACCAGCTCTCCCTGCGGTGTCTCTTCGATGAACGGGTCTTCCTACGACGGGCCATCGCGAAGATCCGTCAGCGTCTGGCCGTGCCGTGCGGGCAGCGCGTGGGCGGTGTCCGGAGCTACCCGAGCCGGGCCGAGCGTGCCCACAAGCAGAACCGCCTACAAAGGCTCACCGCGCGCCTGGCCGAGGTGGAGGTTCGTATCGAGGCCGGGCATCCGGCGATCGTGGTCGGCGGCCGTCGCCTGGCGAAGATACGGCACAGCCTCGCGGATGCCGCTCTGACCGGGCAGGAGTGGCGAGAACGGTGGGACGCGCAGCGGATGTTCCTGACCGCCGACGGCGAGTCGGGTGCGCCGCACGGGAACTACACGATCAGCATCGACCCGGCCGACGGCAGCGTCACGATCGTCCTGCCCGAACCTTTGCGGCACCTCGCCAACGCCCCGCGCGGACGCTACCGGATCGCCGGCACGGTCACGTTCAATCACCGCCGGGAGGAGTGGCTGGACCGGATCACCGCCAACCGGGCCGTCCGCTACGACATCACCCACGACCCCGAACACGACCGCTGGTACCTCCACGCGTCCTGGTCCACCGCGACGACCGTGCCGCCCACCCCGGTCGAGCTGGCCGCCGCCGGTGTCCGGCTGCTGGCCGTGGACCTCAACGCCGGCCACCTCGCCGCCTGCGTCGTCGACGCGCACGGCAACCCGGTCGGCCAGCCCGTCACCGTGCCCACCGACCTGACCGGACCCGGATCACAGCGCGACGGCCACCTGCGAGCCGCGATCACCACACTCATCCACCTCGCCCACGCACACGGCTGCGCCGGTCTCGCGATCGAGAACCTCGGCTTCGCCGACGCCCGCGCCACCGGCCGCGAAACCATGGGACGCGGCCGACGGGGAAAGGCGTTCCGCCGCACCGTCGCCGGACTGCCCACGGCGCGCTTCCGGGAACGGCTGCGGGGCATGGCCCACCACGCCGGACTCGTCGTCGTCGCCGTCGATCCGGCCTACACCTCCCGCTGGGGAGCCCAGCACTGGAAGCAGCCCCTCCAGCAGCAGTCGAAGACCACGCTCGCCACCGGCCACCACGCGGCCGCGGTGGCGATCGGCAGGCGCGCCCTCGGACACGGGCTACGGCGTCGGCCAGGTGTGACCGCACACGACCAGAGGATCGTGACGCGGAGAGCTACCGGCCAGACCGTCCCCCACCCGAGGGCACGCGGGACCACGAGGCCGCCAAGGACCACAGGCACGCCCCACCAGGGCACCAAGACCTGCCGGGACCGAAGCGACCAGCCCGTGCCGTACCCCGTCTCCCAAGACCGTTCGGGGAGACAACCGGCCAGCCCGGTATTCAGCGGTCCGTCAATAATGGCCGACACCGCTAGGAACGGTTTGGGAAGCCGCCGTGCGGCAAGACGCGGGACATGACCCCATACGTCCGTGCCCCCAGCCGGGGAGGCGCTCTCGCCGGCCGGATCGTCGCGCTGGCGGCGAACGTGGCCGCCGTCCTGATCCTCGCGTGGATCGTGCTGTGGCTGCTGGACGCCAACCGTAGCCACACCCTGGTCGCCCTCGTGCACGACGCCGCCACCTGGCTGGCCGGCTGGTCCTACGACCTGTTCACCTTCGACCGCGAGTGGGTGCAGGTGGTGGTCGGTTACGGGCTGGCGGCCGTCGTCTACCTCGTGGTCGGCCACGCCCTCGCCCGGTTCCTGTACCGGCTGTGAGCGGCGCGCGCCGCTCACAGCCCCCGCCCCGCGCCGCTCAGTGCCGGCAGCAGTCCGGCTCCAGGCCGAGCGGCAGCGCGAACCCGCCGAACACCTCGCCCGTGGCCTCGTCCCCGCCCAGCGCCGCCACGGCGAGCAGCAGGGATCCGGCGGTCCAGGTCGTCTGCTCCACCGGCCAGACGGCCCGGTCCTCGAACACGTAGCCCGTCCAGTACATGCCGTTCTCGGCGCGCAGGTGCCCGATCGAGCGCAGGATCTCCAGCGCCCGGTCCGACTCCCCCATGATCCACAGGGCGAGGGCGAGCTCGCAGGACTCCCCGCCCGTCACCCACGGGTTCGGCAGGACGCACCGTACGCCGAGGCCGGGGACGACGAACTCCTCCCACCGCTCCTCGATGCGCGTCTTCGCCTGCGCCCCGGACACCGCGCCGCCCAGCACCGGGTAGTACCAGTCCATCGAGTAGTGGGACTTGTCGAGGAAGCGCTCCGGGTGCCGCCGGATCGCGTGCGCCAGCGCGCCGGTCGCCAGCTCCCAGTCCGGCTGCGGCTCCCCGCGGTGGTCGGCGATGGCCAGGGCGCAGCGCAGCGCCTGGTGGATGGAGGAGGAGCCGGTCAGCAGGGCGTCGGTGACGGCGCTGCCGTCCGTCTCCCGCTTCCAGCCGATCTCGCCGCCCGGCTGCTGGAGCCCGAGGACGAACTCCACGGCCGCCACGACCGTCGGCCACATCCGGTCCAGGAAGGGGTCGTCGCCGGTGGCGAGGTAGTGGTGCCAGACGCCGACGGCTATGTACGCGACGAAGTTGGACTCCCGGTTCGCGTCCTGCGGCGCGGCGGTGTCGACGCCGTCGGGCCGGTCGGCGTAGGCGGCGTACCAGGAGCCGTCCCGGTTCTGGTGTCGGGCCAGCCAGTCGTACGCCCGCTCCGCGGCCTCGTGCTCGCCGGCCGCGTCGAGCGCCATGGCGGCCTCGGTGTGGTCCCACGGGTCGAGGTGGTGGCCGCGGAACCACGGTATGGCCCCGTCCGTCCGCTGCGCCGCGAGGATCCCCGCCACCGTCAGGGCGGCCTGCTCGGCGGTCAGTACGCCGTCCAGGACCAGGTGCTCGGTGCGCTCCGGCGAGCTCACTGGGCGGCGCCGACGGGAAGGTGCGGCTTGGTCGCGTAGGCCACGAAGGACTTGCCGATGACCGGGTTGAGGGCCTGCTCCGCGAGGCGCGTGGCCAGCGGCTTCTTCATGATGTCCCAGACCAGGAGCTTGTGGTACGCCTTGACCGGGAGCGCCTTGTCGTTGTCGACGCCGAAGGCGCACTTGAGCCACCAGTACGGCGAGTGCAGGCCGTGCGCGTGGTGCGTGCCGTACGGCTCGAGGCCCGCGGCCTCCATCTTGCCGAGCAGCTCGTCCGCCTTGTAGATGCGGATGTGGCCGCCCTCGACCTCGTGGTAGGCGTCGGAGAGCGCCCAGCAGATCTTCTCCGGGCCGTAGCGCGGGACGGTGATCGCGATGCGGCCGCCCGGCTTGAGGACGCGGACCATCTCCGCCAGCACGCCCTTGTCGTCGGGGATGTGCTCCATCACCTCGGAGATGATGACGACGTCGAAGGACTCGTCGGGGAAGGGCAGCGCGAGGGCGTCGCCCTCCATGGCGGTGGCGGTGGCACCGGCCGGGGCCTCACCGGCCTCCTTCATGGCGGCGAACCACTTGGCGACCTCGCGGATCTCCTCGCCGTTGCGGTCGACGGCGACCACCTGGGCGCCTCGCCGGTAGCACTCGAAGGCGTGCCGGCCTGCGCCGCAGCCCAGGTCGAGCACACGGTCGCCTGCGGCGAGCGGGAACCGGGAGAAATCGACGGTCAGCACGGGGTCCTGCCTTCGCGGTCGCGGGGGGGGGAGTGAAGGGGTGGTGCACAGGAAAGAGGAGAGGAGCGGAAGGTCACCGCACGCCGCGGGTACGGGCGGCCTGCCCGACGGCGGCCTGCTCGATGGCGGCCCGGTAGTGCCGGACGGTGCCCTCGGCGGCCTTGGCCCAGGTGAACCGGGCCAGGACCCGCTCCCGCCCCGAGGCTCCGAGGCGGGCGCGCAGCCCGGCGTCGCCGAGCAGTCGGCTCAACGCGGCGGCCAGAGCCCCCGCGTCACCGGGCGGCACGGCCAGACAGGTCTCCCCGTCCGGCCCGGCGACCTCGGGGATCGCTCCGCCGGTGGTGGCGACGAGCGGGGTGCCGGTGGCCATGGCCTCGGCCGCCGGGAGCGAGAAGCCTTCGTAGAGGGAGGGCACGCAGGAGACCTGGGCGCTGCGCACGAGGTCGACGAGTTCGGCGTCGGTGATGCCCTTGACGAAGCGCACCGCGTCCTGGAGGCCGTACGTCTCGATCGCGCGGGCGACGGGTCCGCTCTCGGCGCGCTTGCCGACGACCACGAGGTGGGCGTCGGGCTGTTCGGTACGGAGCTTCGCGAGTGCCTCGACGAGGTGCACGAGCCCCTTGAGCGGGACGTCGGCGCTGGAGGTCGTCACGATCCGGCCGGGCACCTCGGCCACGGAGGCGTCCGGCGACCAGAGGTCGGTGTCGGCGCCGATGTGGACCACGTGGATGCGGTCGTCACGGACGCCGAGGTGCTCGGCGATCTCCTGCCGGGAGGAGCCGGAGACGGTCAGCACGGACGGCAGGCGGCGGGCGACGCGGCCCTGCATGCGTGTGAAGGCGTACCAACGGCGCACGGAGGCCCGCTTCTTGCGGTCCTTGGCGGCGGCGAGGTCGAGCTTGCGGTCGACGGTGATGGGGTGGTGGATGGTCGTCACCAGCGGCGCGCCGAGATCACCCAACAGCCCGTAGCCCAGGGTCTGGTTGTCGTGGATGACGTCGAACTCGCCCGCGCGGGCGGCCAGATGGCGCCGGGCGCGCAGCGAGAACGTCAGCGGCTCGGGGAACCCGCCCGTCCACATGGTGGCGACCTCGAGGGCGTCGATCCAGTCCCGGTACTCGCCGCGCCCCGGCGTACGGAAGGGGTCGGGCTGCCGGTACAGGTCGAGGCTCGGCAGTTCGGTCAGCGTGGCGCCGGTGTCGAGCACCGGGTAGGGCTGCGCGCCGATGACTTCGACGGAGTGCCCGAGGCGGACGAGCTCGCGCGAGAGGTGGCGGACGTAGACGCCCTGGCCGCCACAGAACGGGTTCCCCTTATAGGTGAGGAGTGCGATGCGCAACGGGCGGTCGCCGTCGGTGACGGAACCCGCGAAAGGGCTTGTCACCATGGCCTCAGCGGTCACTCTCGGCCCCCTTCTCGCTGCACTTTCGCCGGAGCGTAACCGCTCGGATAATGTAGAACAAGTTTCAGACTTGATCCGTTGAAGACCATTGAATCTACCGGCCGGAAACCACACCGTAAGAGCCGGAGCAGGTGATTCGCGCCACGGCTCGGACGCCTGACATGCTGACCCCGGGCCACGCCCGGAACAGCCCCGCGCAGCACCATCATCGCCGCCACGAACGCCACGGAACGCCATGGAACGGGACAGCATGACAGCGGAAGCGAAGGCCGTCAGAGCACCGGCGACCACACCGGCGTCCCCTCCCCTGACGGAGCGCCAGGAGGCGCGCCGCCGCCGCATCCTGCACGCCAGCGCGCAGCTGGCCAGCCGCGGCGGCTTCGACGCCGTCCAGATGCGGGAGGTCGCGGAGTCCTCCAGCGTGGCGCTCGGCACCCTCTACCGGTACTTCCCGTCCAAGGTGCACCTGCTGGTCGCCACCATGCAGGACCAGCTCCAGCACATGCACACGACGCTGCGCAAGCGCCCCCCGGCGGGCGAGGAGCCGGCCGCGCGGGTCGCGGAGACCCTGATGCGGGCGTTCCGCGCCCTGCAACGGGAGCCGCACCTGGCGGACGCGATGGTGCGCGCGCTGACCTTCGCGGACCGCAGCGTGAGCCCCGAGGTGGACACGGTCTCCCGGCTGACCACGGCCATCATCCTGGACGCGATGGGCCTGGACGGCCCGCCGACGGCGGAGCAGCTCTCGGCGGTCCGGGTCATCGAGCACACCTGGCACTCGGCGCTGATCACCTGGCTCTCGGGCCGCGCCTCGATCGCCCAGGTGAAGATCGACATCGAGACGGTCTGCCGCCTGATCGACCTGACGTCCCCCGAAAAGGCCTGATCCCGCCGCCGGGGCGGCGGGGCCGGGCGGGCCGGGCGGTGCCGGGGTCAGGCCGCCGGCTTGGGCGGACGGGTGGTGCCGGGGAGGCAGGCCACCGCCGGGTTGAAGGTCTCGTACACACCCTTGGGGTTCTTCTTCCACAGCCACAGGTGCAGGGCGTAGTGGACCGGCTGGCCGGGGAAGTTGCCGGGGCGCGGGCCCTTGAAGGGCGTGCCGAACAGGCTGGGTCGGTCGTCGTCCGTCGCCGTGTCCTGGTCGCGGTCGTAGACCAGCCACTGCACGCCGACGAGGCGCTTGCCGCCCCGCCCGTCGTCCTCGTAGAACAGGGCGGCGGGCTTCGACGGGTCGAGGGAGTTGTCGTACGCGTGGTTGAAGTGCGGGTAACCGAGCGCGCCGCCCGACCCCTGCCGGTCGACGACGCAGTACCGGTCGGGCACGTAGCCCGCCTTCACCGCGTTGGCGTGCAGGTGGTACGGGGCGGTCGCCCGGTAGGTGGCGGCGCGGTCGGCGGCGGCTGTGCCGGCCTCCGCGGCGGCGGCGGGAGCGGGGAGGGCCGCCAGGGCGAGCGAGGCGGTTGTCGTGAGGACCAGGGCGAGACGTCGGGTCATGCGCGGACTCCTTGGGACGGCTGACTGACGCGAAGCCTGTCCCCGGGTCCGCCGGCCCGCCACACGGGCGGACCGGACGGCGGACCGCCGATCGGCTGACGGCGGTCCGCACCCGTGGTCGTCCGCGCGGGCCCGTCCGGTGCGAGGCGCCTCACTCGAACGAGCCGCGGGGCGTTTCGCGCTCCGCCCCCGCAGGGAACCTGTGTGTCCGCAGAACCGCGGAAACCGCAGAACCACAAGGGCCACGGAGGGTGCGGAACATGGCGCAGGAGAAAGCGGCACCGAACAGCGGCGGAGTGCCGCACGACATCGCGTCAGCCGTGTCCAGGGGCGCGCCGGAATTCCGCGTGTGCCCCCATCCCGTCTACGCCGCGCTGCGCGAGCGGGCCCCGGTGTTCCGGCTGACCCCCGCGCACGGGGTCGACACGTATCTCATCACCCGCTACGACGACGCCCGGGACGCCCTGTCGGACCCGCGCTTCAGCAAGAACATGCGCGGGGCCCTCGACACCTACCACGCCGTGTACGGCAGCTTCTTCGACGCGCTCGACGACAACGTGCTCTTCTCGGACCCGCCCCGGCACACGCGGCTGCGGCGCGCGCTCAGGGGCGCCTTCACCCCTCGGCGCGTGGAGCAGATGAGGCCGAGGATCACCGAGATCGCCGAGGGTCTCCTCGCCGAATGCCGCAAGAGCGATCCGGTCGACCTCATGTCCGCGTTCGCCTTCCCGCTCCCCATCGCGGTCCTGTGCGAACTCATGGGCATCCCCGAGCCGGACCGCCCCGAGATCCTGGAGCACTTCTCGGTGGTGACGCGCTCCCGGTTCGATCCCCGGCTGAAAGCGGAGCTGAGGGCGGCGGAGGAGTGGCTCCAGCACCGGTTGGGGCGGCTCGTCTCGCACACGCGCGAGCACCCGTCGGACTGTTTCCTCAGCGACCTCATCCGGGCGGACGACGCTCTGGACGACGCGGAACTGGTCTCGTCGCTGTGGGTCATCTTCTTCGCCGGCCACAAGACCACCGCGTACCAGATCGGGAACATCGTCCTGAATCTGCTGCTCCGCCCCGACCAGTTGGACAAGCTCCGCAAGGAGCCGGGGCTGATCCCGGGAGCGGTCGAGGAGATCGTGCGCTTCGAGGGATCGGTGGAGACGTCCACCTTCCGGTACGCGACCGAGGACGCCGAGATCCGGGGAACCGTGATCCCCCAGGGCTCCCTCGTGCAGATCGCCATCACCTCGGCGAACCGGGACCCGGAGAAGTTCGACTCCCCCGACACCCTGGACGTGACGCGCGAGGGAATCCAGGGAACGCACCTGGGCTTCGGACACGGAACGCACTACTGCCTCGGGGCGCCGCTGGCCCGGCTCGAACTGGAAATCGCGCTCGGCTGCCTCCTGCGTGAATTCCCGGACATGGAACTGGCGGACGCGCAGGAGAGCAAGGGCGCCTGGCTCAAGGGACCGGTGGCGGCGTTCCGGGGTCTCGAACGGCTCCGGCTCGTCCTGGAGCCGTCACGGCCGGCCGGCGACCTCTTCCCGGCGCTCACGGCCCCCGTCGTATCCGGTACCTGACGACCCTGACCCTGACCCTGACCCTGATCCTGATCCGACGGGCGGTGGATTGACATGCCGAATTCCGCGAGCACCACGACCGGCACCGGTGAACTCGTCGACGTCGTGCGGGGCCGTTCGGCTCCACGCACGGACGCAGCCCACGCCGGCCAGTCGAAGATCGACATGCACCACCACTTCTGCGCACCGGAATGGCGCGAGTGGGCCGAGCGCCACGGGCTGATCAAGCCGGAACAGCTGCCGCCCTGGGCGAGACTCGACACCAAGGCGGCGGTCGGCTTCATGGACCGCGCGGGTGTCACGACCGCCGTCCTCAAGCCCATGCTGCCGGCGCGCTACCAGTCGTCGGCGCAGCTGCGCGAAGCGATCACCATCACGCTCCAGTCGATGATCGAGGTGGCGCATGAGCATCCGGGGAGGTTCTCGTACTACGTGCCGCTCTTCCTCGACGACGCCGACGCCTCGTCCTGGGCGGTGCGCCGCGGGCTCGGGCAGCTCGGCGCCGTCGGGGTGAACGTGACGGCCAACTACGGCGGCGTCTACCTCGGAGATCCCGCGTACGACCGCGTGTTCCACGAGCTGAACGACTACTCCGCCGTGGTGGACACCCATCCGCACCACCTCCCGGGCGGCCCCGGCGGCCCGCCCGGTGCGGCGACGGTGCCGGGCATCCCGAACTTCCTGTGCGACTTCCTGCTGGACACCACGCGGGCCGCCGTGAACATGATCAGCAAGAGGACGCTGGACCGTTTCCCGGACATCTCGGTGATCCTGCCGCACGCCGGAGGCTTCCTGCCGTACATCGCGACGCGGATGCAGGCCCTCGGGCGGTTCTGCGACCCGCCCGTCGACCCGGCCGCCGTCCGCGACCACCTCCAGCGCTTCTACTACGACACGGCCGGCCCCATGGCGCCCGCGGCGACCCTCCTCGCCCAGGTGCCCGCCGACCACGTCCTCTTCGGCACCGACTGGCCCGCCGCACCCGCCGACACGGTCCTGGACCTGGCGCTCCCCGCACTCGACACCGACCCGGCCTGCACGCCGGAGCAGCTGCGGGGGATCTACCACGACAACGCGCTACGCCTGATCCCGGCGTTGGCCACCGTCTGACCGTCCCGGTCGCGTGCCCCTTTCCTCCCCTCCCCCAACCTCCGCGGAGCCAGGCCCATGACCACCACCCCCCTCGCCTCACTGACCGGGAACTACACCCTCGACCCGGCCCACACCCAGATCGGATTCGTGGCCCGGCACGCCATGGTCACCAAGGTCCGCGGCGCGTTCAACGAGTTCGAAGGCACCGCGTACCTGCACGGCGAGGAGCCGGCCAAGTCCTCGGTGTCCGTCATCGTCAAGTCCGCGAGCATCGACACCCGCAACGAGCAGCGCGACGGCCACCTGCGCACCAACGACTTCCTGGACGCGCCGAACTTTCCCGACATCACCTTCGTGTCCACCGGTGTGGAGCAGCTCGGCGGCTCCGACTTCCAGGTGACGGGCGACCTCACCATCAAGGACGTCACCAGGCCGGTCACCATCGACTTCGCGTTCCAGGGCAGCGCCATGGACCGGAGCGGCAACCTGCGCGTCGGCTTCGAGGGCTCGGTGCCGATCAGCCGCAAGGACTACGGCATCACCTGGAACGCCGCCCTGGAGAGCGGCGGCGTCGTGGTGGGCGACAAGGTGGTCCTGGAGTTCGACGTGTCCGCGGTCCGGCAGCCCTGACCCGCGCGGTCGGCTCACTCCTCCGGGGGGAAGACCGGTTCGCCGGTGGCGGCCAGGGTGATCAGGATGGCCTCCACCGGGCAGCCCTCCGCCGCCGTCAGGGTGGGTTCGTTCGCGTCCGTCTGCGGGGTGCGGGGGTGGGACTGGCGGGCCGAGTCGAGGGTGAAGCCGTCCGGGGCGTGGTTCACGCACATGCCCGAGCCGATGCAGACCCCGCGGTCCACCTCGACCTGCCAGCGGTCACCCATCAGGCACCCGCCGCGGGCGGCTGGTATCCCGCCGGGAGGTGGATCATCTTGTGCTCCAGGTACTCGCTCAGGCCCTCGGGGCCGAACTCCCGTCCCACACCGCTGTTCTTGTAGCCGCCGAACGGCCCCAGCATGTCCAGGCTGAAGGTGTTCACGTTGAAGGTGCCGGTGCGGACGCGGCGGGCGAAGTCGATGCCGTGGTCGACGTCGCCGGTCCAGACGCTGCCGCTCAGGCCGAATTCCGAGTCGTTGGCCACGCGTACCGCCTCCGCCTCGTCTCCGTACGGGATGAGGCAGACCACCGGCCCGAAGATCTCCTCTCGGGCGATCCGCATCGAGTTGTCGACGTCGCCGAAGAGGGTGGGCTCGACGTACCAGCCGCGCTCCAGGCCCGCCGGGCGGCCGCCGCCGGTGAGGATCTTCGCGCCCTCCTCCTGCCCGATCCGGATGTAGTCCAGCGAGCGCTGCTGCTGCCGCTTCGCGACCAGCGGTCCGACCTGGGTCGCCGGGTCCAGCGGATCGCCCACGACGAGGGCCCCGGCGGCGGCGGCGAGCGCCTCGGCGACTTCCGCGTAGCGGCCGCGCGGGGCGAGAACCCGGGTCTGGGCGACGCACGCCTGGCCGTTGTTCATCCAGGCGGCCGGGACGATCCCGGCGACGGTGCTCTCCAGGTCGGCGTCCGGGAGGATCACGGCGGCGGACTTGCCGCCGAGTTCCAGGGTGACGCGGGTGAGGTTGCGGGAGGCGACCTCCATCACGCGCCGGCCGGCCGCGACCGAGCCGGTGAAGGCGACCTTGTCGACGCCGGGGTGGCCGACCAGGTACTCGCTGACCTCGCGGTCGGCGGGCAGGATCGACAGGACGCCCTCGGGCAGTCCGGCCTCCCGCGCGATGTCGGCCAGGATGTACGAGTCGAGCGGGGCCTCCGGTGACGGCTTGAGGATCACCGCCGAGCCGGTGAGCAGCGCGGGCCCGAGCTTGGCGGCGGCCACGAACTGCGGGACGTTCCACGGGATGACGGCGGCCACGACGCCGACCGGCTCGCGGCGTACGAGGATCGGCCCGAGGACTCCCTGGCGGTGCTCCTCGTAGGGGTAGGCGCGGGCGACGGTGATGGCGGCGTCGTAGACCATCATGGCGCCGAGCGCCTGGGCGAGGACGCTCCAGGAGTACGGGGAGCCGTTCTGGGAGCTGATCGAGCGGGCGATCTCCTCGTGGCGGACGGCGATGGCGTCCTTGATCCTGGATATGACGGCGATCCGCTCGTCGAGCGACATCCGGGGCCAGGGGCCCTCGTCGAAGGCCTTGCGCGCGACGGCGACGGCGCGGTCCACGTCGGCCCGGGAGGCGTGCGGGACGCTGCCGATGACCTGCTCGGTGTGGGGGGAGACGACGCGGATGGTGTCGGTGCCCAGCGGATCGGTCCATTCCCCGCCGATGAACAGGTGTCCATGTTCCACGAGCTCGGTCATGGCTGATGCCTCCTGGGGCTGTGGGCGTTGCAGAACTGATACCAGTTCTAGTTCGAGGAGTCCACGGCCAGGACAGAACCGCCGCCGGGCTCTTGTCTGTGATCCAACGGGTAGTCATAGACTCTGCCGGATGGTCGACTTGGGCGACTACTGCAACACGTTCTCGCCAGGCCGGACCCATCGAGCCCGGTCGAGCCCGGTCCCGCCCAGCCCAGCCAGGGAGTCCTCATGTCAGAGGCCATTGCCATGTCACAGGTCACCGAACACGGCGGGGGTGTCTGGGCCGTCAAGGTCCCCATCCCGGACAACCCGCTCGGGCACACCCTCGTCCATGTCCTCGACACCGACCGCGGCCCCGTCCTGATCGACACCGGCTGGGACGACCCCGCCTCCTGGGACACCCTCGCCGCCGGCCTCGGCGCGCTCGGCATCGCCGTCGCCGACGTCCACGGCGTGGTCATCACCCACCACCACCCCGACCACCACGGCCTCTCCGGTCAGGTACGGGAGGCCTCGGGCGCCTGGATCGCCATGCACGCCGCCGACACCGAGGTCGTCGTACGCACCCGCACCGCCGAACCGGGCATCTGGTTCGACTACATGAGCGGAAAGCTGGCCGCCGCCGGAGCCCCCGAGGAGCACATCGCCCCGCTCCGGGCGGCCCGCGCGAGCGGCCGCATGCGGACCCTGCCGGGGATGCGGGCCGCCGTCCCCGACCGGGAGATCGCCCCCGGCGAGCTGCTCCCCCTCGCCGGGCGCCGACTGCGGGCGATCTGGACCCCCGGGCACACCCCCGGCCACGTCTGCCTGCACCTGGAGGAGGAGCACCCCGGGCGGCTCCCCGGCAACGGCCGCCTCTTCTCCGGCGACCACCTCCTGCCCGGGATCTCCCCGCACATCGGCCTCTACGAGGATCCGGAGGACGACCGGGTCACCGACCCCCTCGGCGACTACCTGGACTCCCTCGAACGCATCGGCCGCCTGGAGCCGGCCGAGGTGCTCCCGGCCCACCAGTACGCCTTCACCGACGCCCCGGCCCGGGTGCGCGAGCTGCTGGACCACCACGAGGAGCGGCTGACCGGGCTGTGGAGGCTGCTCGCCGAGCCGCTGACCCCCTGGGGGCTGGCCGAGCGGATGGAGTGGAACCGGCCCTGGGAGCAGATCCCGTACGGCTCCCGGAACATCGCCGTCTCGGAGGCGGAGGCGCATCTGCGACGGCTGGTGAAGCAGGGCCGGGCGGAGGCGCTGCCGGGCACGGACCCGGTGACGTACCGGGCGGTTTGACGTCCTCCCCCTCGTGGACGAAGGGGATTCCTACCTCATGCAGCCTGGCGGACCGGCGGTCCGTCAGGTCTTCCACAATCAGCGGTAGCCGGGATGAGACCAGCCCGGACCAGCATCACACGCGCGGAGTTCTTGTCCCGAGGTGAGACGGCTCCGCACGCGGTGCAGGTGTAGATACGTTCCGACAGCGGCAGTGCGTGCTTGGCTCTCGCCCCGCACCGTCCACAGTCCATGGTCGTATGCGCCGGGAGCACGAGGTGGAGGACCCGACCGTGCTTGCGCGCCATGCTGATCAGCTCGCGTTTGGCGGCCGCGATCGCCGCGTCGGCCGCCTTACGCGCCATCGTCGACTTCGCGAGGAACTTCGGCCGGAAGTCCTCCACCGCCAGCCGGTCGAAGTCCATCACGATCCGCTTGGCCCACTTGCGGGCCGAGTCCTGTCGCTGCCTGGCAATCTTCTTGTACACCTTCGCAGCTTGCCGCTTAGCCTTGCGATAGCCCTTCGAGGCGGCCTGCCCCCGCTTCGGCCTCCGGCGGGCCATCACCCGCTGGTAGTGGGCCAGCTTCCCGGCGGCCTTCTTGCCGTGCTCGGGGTGCGGGAGATCGTGGGCATCGCTCGTGGTGGTGGCGGTCTCTTTCACGCCCCAGTCGACACCGATCACCGCACCAGTTTCGGGGAGTGGCCGCGTCTCGGTCTCCACGACGAACGAGGCGTACCAGTGGCCGAGGCTGTCGCGGTAGATGCGCACGCTCGACGGATCGGCCGGAAGGTCACGGGACCACAACACGGTCAGGGCTATACCTCCGGCGAGGTGCAGGCGGCCGTCCTTGAGGCCGAAGCCGCGCCGGGTGTAGTTGAGCGTGGGGCCGGCCAGAGCCTTCTTCTTCGGCTTCGGCATTCCCGCCCGCCGCCTGACCGGCAGCCGGTCCTTCACATCCTTGAGCGCCTTGGTGCGGGACTTGGCGAAGTCCCGGATGATCTGCTGCTGCGGCACACAGCTGCCCTCGCGAAGCCACCCGAGCCGGGCACGGGCTTCGGTCAGCATCCTGTCCAGACGGGCAGGCCCACACTTCTCGCTTTCGCGGCTCGCCTTCTTCGACCGGGCAACGCACTCGTTCCAGATCCAGCGGCAGCGGTCCCACTCCCCCAGCAACGTGGCGAGCGCCGTCGACGACACACGAAGCCGGAAGGTGTACCGCGCATACCCGGCACCCTCAGCGGCGTCCGTTGTCGTCATGACGCGACCGTAGCGCCGCGTTCTTCGCTGCTCTGCTCGGATTGACCGACGATCCCACGAACGAGTGACCGATCGAACACATATCGACCGACGGTCCACCCACTCCGGGATCCGGCACCTGCCACAGGTCGCCCTCACCACTCCCTGGGTGGTCGCTGAATCGCCCGGCGGCGACTCCGGCTGACCCGTACGTCCTCCACGCTCAGCCCCGGCGTCACCGGCCCCGGCACCCGGAAGTACATCCGCGCGCCCACCGAGCGCTTC
>NZ_JBSFTP010000059.1:0-45524 GCF_053591315.1 Streptomyces sp. NPDC003042 | reverse complement strand
CCTCGAGGCCGTCCCCGCCGCCCCCGCACGCCGTCAGGGGTACGAGGAGGGCGGCGGTGAGCGCGGCGAGACGGGGCCCTCTGCTGTGCCACAGGCCTTAGGGGTAGACCGGCAATCCGTCCGTGGAGATGGTCCACTCGGCGATGGTGACGTAGCGGGGCCCTCGGGCGTCTGATGGGTCTCGGTTATGAGGTGGGTCTCTCGGGGCGGGTGGTGTAGGCGTACCCGTCGGCTCGTTGGAGGAGGCGGAAGTGTTTGTGGTGGATGCCCTGGATAAGGCCTTTGGTGGTTTTGATATTGAAGCTGCCGGTGGTGCGGACTGCGATGCGGCCGGTGTGGGTGCCGGTCTTCTTGCCGGTGGGGACGACGGCGCGGGCGAGGTCTCCGGTCTGGTAGCCGAAGAACTGCTTTTGCCTCGGCAGACGTAGGCGGGGGAAGCCGTACTTGTCGGTGCGGGTGCGGGTGTAGGTACCGCGTCCGGTCGCGGTGACCGCAAGGACGCGGACCGGCGTTCGGGTCACAGAGCTGAGTTCGCCGACGCACAGGGCGTCGAGGCTGTGGGTTTTGGGCAGGCCGGTCCGCTGCCGGTTCCATTTGGTGCGGCCACCCGATGCGGTGCGCACCGCGGGGAACGCGCTATCGAGAGCGTTCCACAGCGCCCAGCGGGTGCCGTTGACGGCTGCCGCGTCGCGGAGCGAGGCCTTGGCCTGGGCGAGGATGCGGGCCAACTGGCGCGGGGATTCTTTGAGGAAGTCTTCGACCGGCTGGTTGGACTTCTTCTGGTTGCAGGGGATGCAGGCGGTGCACAGGTTGGAGATGCGGTCGCTGCCGCCGCGTGAGCGGGGTGGATGTGGTCGATGTTGAGGGGTACTCCGGTGGCGCCGCAGTAGGCGCAGGACCGGCCCCATTTGGCGAGGGTGGTCCACGACATGGTGGTGTCCACGCGGTGACGCAGCGACGGGGCGAGCCAGCCCTTGGGACGGGCCCGGTTGGAGAATCGAGGTGCGCGGTAACGCAGGTTGCGCGTACGCCGGCCACGTCGGTAGGCGGCACGAGCTGTGAGCTTGTCCCGGATGGCGCCGCCCCGGTGGGCGAGTTCGACCGCGTACAGGCCACGACGTACGCCGTCCTTCGCGCTGAACACAGCGATGCCGGTGTGTTTGGAGCCGGGGTCGATCCCGAGTTCCACACCGTCTACCTGCGACTCATCCATAGTGCGGTCTTTCAACCTGATCACGAACGGAGTGTGCCGGGCAACGACGGCCCGCCCCTGATGGAGGAGCTTGCGGGCCCTGGCGGGGCTGGTGGGTTGCAGCGGTGTGCCGTGCTTGTCCAGGACGAACACGACGGGATGGCCCGCACGGGCCTTCTCCCCAACCTCGCGGTTGGGGGTGACGCCATCGATGCCAGGTGAAGCATCGGCGGTCTCCCCTCGCACATGTTCCACGCCGGTTACCGCAGAGCGGTGTTCGAGTCCCGTTTCGTTCCCGATCCGGGGGGTGTCTGCTGACTCGAATTCCAGAGCAGCCCGCTGAGGAAGCACGGACTGGTGGGTCTTCTCACCTACGTGGAACGTAGCCAACTTCGTTCACCTCCACATCCGCGTTGGCTCGTGCTGGTAACGGCGGCCCTCAACCACATTGGCTGAGAGCCCCCTCCTTCAGGAGAGGGATCCCGTTACGCCAGGCAGCCTCCGTCGTCTCGGTACGGCACTCGCCGCACAGGCCCGGCTCAGGGGCGCGGAAGGCGAGGCCGCACTCCTCGTCCTGGCAGGTCTGGAACGGATCCGGTGGCACGTACGGGGCCTGGCGCGGTACGTCCGCCAGCTCGGGGGGCAGCTGGACGGTGAGCCGGTAGGCGACCAGGCCGGCCGGGTTGTGTGGCTGCGGCGGAAGGTTCGAGGCCAAGGCGGTGGTGATGGCGGCGGGGCGGACCCCCCGTTCCAGCCAGGCCTCCACGGCGGGCGCCAGCCGCTCGATGTCCTGAGTGCCGAGGGTGAGGCGGGAGTCGACGCGGCGCAGCTCGCGGAGGATCTCTGTGGCGGCGAGGCTCCGCCAGGGGTTGCCAGTGTCGGCGGGCCGGGGGAGTGGGGCGGGTGCGGGTGAGGGATCCGCGGGCGGGGCGGGGGCTGCGGGGGCCGGGGGTGGGGCCGGGGCCGGGTTCTGCGGTGCGCGCAGGTGCGCGGCCTCCTCGGCGGCGGACAGGTACCCGGGCCGGTTGTAGGAGACCGTACGGGTCACCACCTGGCCCCCGGGCAGCCGCTCGCGGGTGCGCTTGAGGTAGCCGTGGGCCTCCAGCTCGCGCAGGGCGCGGGCGACGCGGTGCTCGCTCTCGGGGAACCGCGCGGCGAGGTCCTTGATGCCGATGCGGGCCCCGGTCGGCAGCGACTGGATGTGCAGCGCCAGACCGATCGCCACCAGCGACATCTCGGCGTGCTGGGCGAGGTGGTTGCCGACGACGGTGAAGCTCCGGGTGTGCCGGACGCTGACGTGGACGACACCGGATCGGGGGGTCTCGCCGTGATTCCGGGCGGACGCGCGGCCGAGCACGATAGGGTTCGGAACATCCATGAGGAAGGTGCTACTTCCTTGCTGGTAGGCCCTCGGCCGGGATTGCGAGTCCCGCCGGGGGCCGACGTATTTCTGGAGCTGTTGCCGCGAGGATATGCCAGCGTCCCCCCTGAATTGCCAGCCCAGTTGGCGTAGTTCACCCGTGTGGGGGACGGGCTCGGTGCGGGGGGCTGGTGGGGTCTGGCAATGGTTCTTTGCTTCCGAAGTACTCATACCTATACGTCTAAGGCCACCAGGTCTCCCGCCACCGGGACGCGGCCCCCCTGACCCGGTCGGGCCCTGGTCGGGGACATGTCAGTGAGCTGTGAAAAACTCCGCAACGCACGGTGCGAACAGGGCGCCGGGGTATTCACAGGGGTGGGACGCATGGGGCAGCAGGACGCCGGCGGGCCGGAGATCTCCGACGAGGAGTGGGCCCGGTTCGCCGCCGAGGCGGGGAGGGGGAGCGGGGAGGTTCCCAAGGAGCCGTCCGCGCGGGCGCGGATGGTGACGGAGCGGCTGCGGCGCGAGGACGAGGAACGGGCGAAGGCGGCGCGGGGGCGGTTCGGGCGCAGGCCGAAGACCGTGCGCGACGATCCGCCCGGATGGCGGACCGGGCCCGCATGGCAGGAGATGGAAGGCCGGGGCAGGGGTCGGCGGCGGGTGAAGGCCGCGCTGGCGATCGTCTTCGTCGTGGGGCTGGCCCTGGTGGCCCTGCGGCCGGAGCTGGTGATCGACCGGCTGACGGGGAAGGCCGAGGCCCGCAAGGAGGCCGCCGTCCCGCTGGCCGCGGAGTCCGTACGTCCCACCGCGCCGCCCCCGCCGGTCCACCCGGACGAGGGGACCCTGGCGGATCCCTTCCGGGGCTCCCCGGCCCTCCAGTGGGCCGACGGGGCCGCCGGCATCGAGGTCCCGCAGGCAGAGGCCGTCGGCGGAATGTCCAAGGACCAGGTCGCGGACGCGCTGGCGAAGGCGAAGCAGTTCCTGGTCGCGGCCAATCTGGACCCCGCGACCCTGCGCGGGGAGCGGCCCGAGGCTGCGCTGGCCCTGCTCGACCCGAAGGACGACAGGACGTCGCAGGAGGTGGACCGTGCGTACGCCCGGCCCAGCTCCGAGCACGACCCGCTGAGCCTGTTCACCCGGTACGACCCGGCGGAGCTGAAGCCCGTGGGTGATGTGGTCAAGGTGCGCGGCCGGATGTGGGTGCGGGCCGGGCAGAACCCCGGGCAGGCCGAGATCCTGGTCGACTACTCCTTCGTCTACCCGCTGACGAAGGTCGGGGCGGGCTCCCAGCAGCGGGTGTCGCGGACGATCGTGCGCCGCGAGGCCACCTTCTCCATCGCCGACCCGCGCAAGTGGACGGCGACCCCCGGAAAGCTCTGGCTCGTCGCGTACCGGCAGGACATCGCGAACAGCGCGTGCGACCGGTACGACGGATACATGCACCCGGCCTTCGACGACGACCCGGTGACCGGACCCACCCCGTCCGGCACGCCGATGGACCCGTACGACCGGAGCAAGGGCATCGAGGAGACCCCGGCCGAGAGCTGCGGGAGCGTGTCCCGGTCCTGAGGGGCGGTCCGGCCTGCGGCAACCCCGCCGGGGGAGGGCGCGTGGTGCGGTTTGACGTGTTCGTGCGGCCGGGTATTGTCTTCCGCCCGATTGGCCAGGTACGTGCCTCGTATGGCAGACTACTCAAGTTGCTCGGTTGAGTATCGATGCTGCGCGCCTCCCGCCGGGAGGACCGGAAGCGAGTCCCACAGTACTCGTCGTCCTTAATCTGCCTCTCGGGGCAGCAATGAGGACGGACGTACGGGAATCTTCTGGGAAGCGTCCGCACGGTGCCCACCAGGCACTCGGCGGGTGTCTCTCCCCCGATACGCGGCCCAGGGCCGCACCCCCTTCGAGAGGGAATTTCCGTATGGGAATTTTCTGTAGAGGGTGTGCGACACGCCCGACCGCGTGGGTCGGAGAAGAGACCGCGGGACCTGATCCCGCAGCCGGCCGAGGGGCCAGAGCGTTTCCACATACAGACAGGACTACGGAGTAGCCATGGCGGGACAGAAGATCCGCATCCGGCTCAAGGCCTACGACCACGAGGTCATCGATTCGTCGGCGAAGAAGATCGTCGAGACGGTGACGCGCACTGGTGCGTCGGTCGCGGGCCCGGTGCCGCTGCCCACTGAGAAGAACGTGTACTGCGTCATCAAGTCGCCGCACAAGTACAAGGACTCGCGCGAGCACTTCGAGATGCGCACGCACAAGCGCCTGATCGACATCCTCGACCCGACTCCCAAGACCGTTGACTCGCTGATGCGCCTGGACCTTCCGGCCGGCGTTGACATCGAGATCAAGCTCTGAGAGGCGTCGAGAAGATGGCAAAGCAGATCAAGGGCGTCCTGGGCGAGAAGCTCGGCATGACCCAGGTCTGGGACGAGAACAACCGTGTCGTCCCGGTGACCGTGGTCAAGGCCGGGCCCTGCGTTGTGACCCAGGTCCGTACGAACGACATCGACGGCTACGAGTCGGTCCAGATCGCCTTCGGCGAGATCGACCCGCGCAAGGTGAACAAGCCCCTCAAGGGCCACTTCGCCAAGGCCGACGTGACCCCGCGCCGCCACCTGGTGGAGCTCCGCACCTCCGACGCCAGCGAGTACACGCTCGGCCAGGAGATCACTGCTGAGGTGTTCGAGTCCGGCGTCAAGGTCGACGTCACGGGCAACAGCAAGGGCAAGGGCTTCGCCGGTGTCATGAAGCGTCACAACTTCAAGGGCCTCGGCGCCGGCCACGGCGTCCAGCGCAAGCACCGCTCCCCCGGTTCGATCGGTGGCTGCGCCACCCCTGGGCGTGTCTTCAAGGGCATGCGCATGGCCGGTCGCATGGGCAACGAGCGCGTCACCACCCAGAACCTGACCATCCACGCGGTTGACGCGGAGAAGGGTCTGCTCCTCATCAAGGGCGCGGTCCCCGGTCCGAACGGCGGCCTCGTCCTGGTCCGTACCGCGGCCAAGGGGGCTTGAGGTAATGAGCACCATTGACATCCTTTCGCCGGCAGGCGACAAGGCCGGTACCGTCGAGCTCCCCGCGGAGATCTTCGACGCGAAGACCAGCATTCCGCTGATCCACCAGGTCGTTGTCGCCCAGCTGGCAGCTGCCCGTCAGGGCACGCACAAGACCAAGCGTCGTGGCGAAGTCCGTGGTGGTGGCCGCAAGCCGTACCGCCAGAAGGGCACCGGCCGCGCTCGCCAGGGTTCGACCCGCGCTCCGCAGTTCGTGGGCGGTGGCGTCGTACACGGCCCGCAGCCGCGTGACTACTCGCAGCGGACCCCCAAGAAGATGAAGGCCGCCGCTCTCCGTGGTGCGCTTTCGGACCGTGCGCGTCACTCCCGCATCCACGTCATCACCGGCGTGGTCGAGGGTGCCGCCTCCACGAAGGCCGCCAAGACGCTGTTCGGCAAGATCTCGGAGCGCAAGAACCTGCTCCTGGTCGTCGACCGCGCCGACGAGGCCGCGTGGCTGTCCGCCCGCAACCTGCCCCAGGTTCACATCCTGGAGCCGGGCCAGCTGAACACGTACGACGTGATCGTCTCTGACGACGTGGTCTTCACTCAGGCCGCTTTCGAGTCCTTCGTGTCTGGGCCCAAGGCTCATGAGACCGAAGGGAGCGACGCCTGATGTCTGAGGCGACCGTTACCAGCAAGACCTTCACTGACCCGCGCGACCTGCTGATCAAGCCGGTTGTCTCGGAGAAGAGCTACGCGCTGCTGGACGAGAACAAGTACACGTTCATCGTCGCGCCCGGCGCCAACAAGACCCAGATCAAGCAGGCCGTCGAAGCGGTCTTCTCGGTCAAGGTCACCGGGGTCAACACGATCAACCGTCAGGGTAAGCGCAAGCGCACCAAGACCGGTTTCGGCAAGCGCGCGAACACCAAGCGCGCCATCGTGACCCTCGCTGAGGGCGACCGAATCGACATCTTCGGCGGCCAGGGCTCCTAACGGAGTCCTGAGTCGTCCGGAATCGGACGAGGACTGAGAAATGGGTATCCGCAAGTACAAGCCGACGACCCCGGGCCGTCGTGGCTCCAGCGTCGCCGACTTTGTCGAGATCACGCGGTCCACGCCGGAGAAGTCGCTGGTTCGCCCGCTGCACAGCAAGGGCGGCCGTAACAACACCGGTCGGATCACCGTTCGCCACCAGGGTGGTGGACACAAGCGCGCCTACCGCGTGATCGACTTCCGTCGTCACGACAAGGACGGCGTGCCGGCCAAGGTCGCGCACATCGAGTACGACCCCAACCGCACCGCGCGCATCGCGCTGCTGCACTACGCCGACGGCGAGAAGCGCTACATCATCGCGCCGCGCGGTCTGCAGCAGGGTGACCGGATTGAGAACGGCCCGACGGCCGACATCAAGCCCGGTAACAACCTGGCGCTCCGCAACATCCCGGTCGGTACCACGATCCACGCGATCGAGCTCCGTCCCGGTGGCGGCGCCAAGTTCGCGCGCTCCGCTGGTGCTTCGGTGCAGCTGCTGGCGAAGGAGGGCACCATGGCCCACCTTCGTATGCCGTCCGGCGAGATCCGTCTCGTCGACGCCCGCTGCCGCGCCACGGTCGGCGAGGTCGGCAACGCCGAGCAGTCGAACATCAACTGGGGCAAGGCCGGCCGCATGCGCTGGAAGGGCGTTCGCCCGTCCGTCCGCGGTGTCGCGATGAACCCGGTTGACCACCCGCACGGTGGTGGTGAGGGCAAGACCAGTGGTGGTCGCCACCCGGTCTCCCCGTGGGGTCAGAAGGAGGGTCGTACTCGCTCGCCGAAGAAGGCTTCGAGCAAGTACATCGTCCGCCGCCGCAAGACGAACAAGAAGCGCTAGGAGCGGGTTTAGATGCCGCGCAGTCTCAAGAAGGGGCCCTTCGTCGACGACCACCTCGTAAAGAAGGTGGACGTCCAGAACGAAGCCGGCACCAAGAACGTCATCAAGACCTGGTCCCGTCGCTCGATGATCATCCCCAGCATGCTGGGTCACACCATCGCGGTGCACAACGGCAAGACCCACGTCCCGGTGTTCGTCACCGAGTCGATGGTCGGCCACAAGCTCGGCGAGTTCTCGCCGACTCGCACCTTCCGCGGCCACGTCAAGGACGACCGGAAGTCGAAGCGCCGCTAAAGGCGGGGTGGTTACGACTATGACTTACACCGAAGGGACAACCATGGAAGCCAGGGCCCAGGCGCGGTACATCCGCGTCACGCCCATGAAGGCCCGCCGAGTGGTGGACCTTATCCGTGGCATGGATGCCACGGAGGCTCAGGCGGTCCTGCGTTTCGCCCCGCAGGCCGCGAGCGTGCCGGTCGGCAAGGTGCTTGACAGCGCCATTGCCAACGCCGCACACAACTACAACCACCCGGACGCCTCCACGCTGGTCATCAGCGAGGCGTACGTGGACGAGGGCCCGACCCTGAAGCGGTTCCGTCCGCGTGCCCAGGGCCGTGCCTACCGGATCCGCAAGCGGACCAGCCACATCACCGTGGTCGTCAGCAGCAAGGAAGGTTCCCGGTAATGGGCCAGAAGGTAAACCCGCACGGGTTCCGGCTCGGCATCACCACCGACTTCAAGTCGCGTTGGTACGCCGACAAGCTGTACAAGGACTACGTCAAGGAAGACGTCGCCATCCGTCGGATGATGACGTCCGGCATGGAGCGCGCCGGCATCTCGAAGGTTGAGATCGAGCGCACCCGTGACCGCGTGCGTGTGGACATCCACACCGCTCGTCCGGGCATCGTCATCGGCCGCCGTGGCGCCGAGGCCGACCGCATCCGCGGCGACCTCGAGAAGCTCACGGGCAAGCAGGTCCAGCTGAACATCCTCGAGGTCAAGAACCCCGAGCTCGATGCCCAGCTGGTTGCCCAGGCCGTTGCCGAGCAGCTCTCCTCCCGCGTCTCCTTCCGTCGCGCCATGCGTAAGAGCATGCAGGGCACGATGAAGGCCGGCGCCAAGGGCATCAAGATCCAGTGTGGCGGCCGTCTCGGCGGCGCCGAGATGTCCCGCTCCGAGTTCTACCGCGAGGGTCGTGTGCCGCTGCACACGCTGCGCGCGAACGTGGACTACGGCTTCTTCGAGGCCAAGACCACCTTCGGCCGTATCGGTGTGAAGGTCTGGATCTACAAGGGCGACGTCAAGAACATCGCCGAGGTTCGCGCCGAGAACGCTGCGGCCCGTGCGGGTAACCGCCCGGCCCGTGGCGCCGCCGGCGCAGGCGAGCGTCCCGCCGGCCGTGGTGGCCGTGGTGGCGAGCGCGGCGGCCGTGGTGGCCGCAAGCCGCAGCAGGCTGCTGGTGCCGAGGCCCCCAAGGCCGACGCTCCCGCCGCCGCTCCGGCCGAGAGCACCGGAACGGAGGCCTGACCGACATGCTGATCCCTCGTAGGGTCAAGCACCGCAAGCAGCACCACCCCAAGCGCCGCGGTATGGCCAAGGGCGGTACTGAGGTCTCGTTCGGCGAGTACGGCATCCAGGCGCTTACCCCGGCCTACGTGACGAACCGCCAGATCGAGGCGGCTCGTATCGCGATGACCCGCCACATCAAGCGTGGCGGCAAGGTCTGGATCAACATCTACCCGGACCGTCCGCTGACGAAGAAGCCTGCCGAGACCCGCATGGGTTCCGGTAAGGGTTCTCCCGAGTGGTGGATCGCGAACGTGCACCCGGGCCGGGTCATGTTCGAGCTGTCCTACCCGAACGAGAAGATTGCTCGTGAGGCGCTCACCCGCGCTGCTCACAAGCTTCCGATGAAGTGCCGGATTGTTCGGCGCGAGGCAGGTGAGTCGTGATGGCGACGGGAACCAAGGCGTCCGAGCTGCGTGAGCTCGGTAACGAGGAGCTCGTTGGCAAGCTGCGCGAGGCCAAGGAAGAGCTGTTCAAGCTGCGCTTCCAGGCGGCCACGGGTCAGCTGGAGAACAACGGCCGGCTCAAGTCCGTCCGTAAGGACATCGCTCGCATCTACACCCTGATGCACGAGCGTGAGCTCGGTATCGAGACGGTGGAGAGCGCCTGATGAGCGAGAACAAAGTGACTGAGACGACCGAGCGCGGCTTCCGCAAGACCCGTGAGGGTCTCGTCGTCAGCGACAAGATGGACAAGACCGTCGTCGTCGCTGTCGAGGACCGTGTGAAGCACGCCCTGTACGGCAAGGTCATCCGCCGTACGAACAAGCTCAAGGCTCACGACGAGCAGAACGCTGCCGGCGTCGGCGACCGCGTCCTCATCATGGAGACGCGTCCGCTGTCGGCGAGCAAGCGGTGGCGCATCGTCGAGATCCTCGAAAAGGCCAAGTAAGTATCTGAGGCCCCGGGAGCAATCCCGGGGGCCCCTCAGGTTCGTTCCGCCAGGCTCGGTGGGGGCCGCAGCTCTTCGGAGTGAAGCCCCCGCCGGGAACCGGCAGACAAACAGGAGATAGACGTGATCCAGCAGGAGTCGCGACTGCGTGTCGCCGACAACACTGGTGCCAAGGAGATCCTTTGCATCCGTGTTCTCGGTGGCTCCGGTCGCCGCTACGCGGGCATCGGTGACGTCATCGTTGCCACCGTCAAGGACGCGATCCCCGGTGGCAACGTGAAGAAGGGTGACGTCGTCAAGGCGGTCATCGTTCGCACCGTGAAGGAACGCCGCCGCCAGGACGGCTCGTACATCCGCTTCGACGAGAACGCCGCTGTCATTCTCAAGAACGACGGCGACCCTCGTGGCACCCGTATCTTCGGCCCCGTGGGCCGTGAGCTGCGCGAGAAGAAGTTCATGAAGATCATCTCGCTCGCGCCGGAGGTGCTGTAAGCATGAAGATCAAGAAGGGCGACCTGGTTCAGGTCATCACCGGCAAGGACAAGGGCAAGCAGGGCAAGGTCATCGTTGCCTTCCCTACTGAGAACCGTGTCCTCGTCGAGGGTGTCAACCGGGTCAAGAAGCACACCAAGGCCGGCCAGACCGCTGGTGGCGCGCAGACCGGTGGCATCGTGATCACCGAGGCGCCGATCCACGTCAGCAACGTTCAGCTGGTTGTGGAGAAGGACGGCCAGAAGGTCGTCACGCGTGTCGGTTTCCGCTTCGACGAAGAGGGCAACAAGATCCGCGTTGCCAAGCGGACGGGTGAGGACATCTGATGGCTACCACTCCGCGTCTCAAGACGAAGTACCGCGAGGACATCGCGGGCAAGCTGCGTGAGGAGTTCTCCTACGAGAACGTCATGCAGATTCCCGGCCTCGTCAAGATCGTGGTCAACATGGGTGTGGGCGACGCCGCCCGCGACTCCAAGCTGATCGACGGCGCCATCCGCGACCTGACGACGATCACCGGTCAGAAGCCGGCCGTCACGAAGGCCCGCAAGTCCATCGCGCAGTTCAAGCTGCGCGAGGGTCAGCCGATCGGCTGCCACGTCACCCTCCGTGGTGACCGCATGTGGGAGTTCCTGGACCGTACGCTGTCGCTCGCGCTGCCGCGTATCCGTGACTTCCGTGGTCTGTCGCCGAAGCAGTTCGACGGCCGTGGCAACTACACCTTCGGTCTCACGGAGCAGGTCATGTTCCACGAGATCGACCAGGACAAGATCGACCGTACCCGGGGTATGGACATCACCGTGGTCACCACGGCGACCAACGACGACGAGGGCCGCGCCCTCCTTCGTCACCTCGGCTTCCCCTTCAAGGAGGCGTAAGCGAGATGGCGAAGAAGGCTCTCATCGCGAAGGCTGCCCGTAAGCCCAAGTTCGGTGTGCGTGCGTACACCCGCTGCCAGCGCTGCGGTCGCCCTCACTCCGTGTACCGCAAGTTCGGCCTGTGCCGCGTGTGCCTTCGTGAGATGGCTCACCGTGGCGAGCTGCCGGGCGTGACCAAGAGCTCCTGGTAATTCCCTTCCGTCCGTAAGGACTTGGGAAGTTCCAGAGACTCTCGGTAAGCATCTGGTCGGCGGATGCCCGGCCCCGCATGCCTTAGGCTTGTGTGGTTGGGCGTCCGCCGCCCATAACGACTTACTACGCCGTAGGTCCCCGCGCCGCACCCGTCCCGCCTCTGAGTGGGGAGAGGGATGGCGCATACAGGAAACCCCGGCGAGAGAGGCCGAAGGCCACTTCATGACCATGACTGACCCGATCGCAGACATGCTCACGCGTCTGCGTAACGCTAACTCGGCGTACCACGACACTGTCGTGATGCCGCACAGCAAGATCAAGTCGCACATCGCGGAGATCCTCAAGCAAGAGGGTTTCATCACCGGCTGGAAGGTCGAGGACGCCGAGGTCGGCAAGAACCTCGTCCTCGAGCTGAAGTTCGGGCCGAACCGTGAGCGCTCCATCGCGGGCATCAAGCGGATCTCGAAGCCCGGTCTGCGCGTGTACGCGAAGTCCACCAACCTGCCGAAGGTCCTCGGCGGTCTGGGCGTGGCGATCATCTCCACGTCCCACGGCCTCCTGACCGGCCAGCAGGCAGGCAAGAAGGGCGTAGGTGGGGAAGTCCTCGCCTACGTCTGGTAGTCGGGAAAGGAAGGAAAGCTCATGTCGCGAATCGGCAAGCTCCCCATCCAGGTTCCCGCCGGTGTGGACGTCACCATCGATGGCCGTACGGTCGCGGTGAAGGGCCCCAAGGGTTCCCTCTCGCACACCGTCGCCGCGCCGATCGAGATCGTCAAGGGTGAGGACGGCGTTCTGAACGTCACCCGCCCCAACGACGAGCGTCAGAACAAGGCCCTGCACGGCCTGTCCCGCACGCTGGTGGCGAACATGATCACCGGTGTGACCACGGGGTACGTCAAGGCTCTCGAGATCAGCGGTGTCGGTTACCGTGTCGCCGCGAAGGGCTCCGACCTGGAGTTCCAGCTTGGCTACAGCCACCCGATCCTGATCGAGGCGCCCGCGGGCATCACGTTCAAGGTCGAGTCGCCGACCAAGTTCACGGTCGAAGGCATCGACAAGCAGAAGGTCGGCGAAGTCGCCGCCAATATCCGCAAGCTGCGGAAGCCCGACCCGTACAAGGCCAAGGGTGTCAAGTACGCCGGCGAAGTCATCCGCCGCAAGGTCGGAAAGGCTGGTAAGTAGCCATGGCATACGGTGTGAAGATCGCCAAGGGTGACGCGTACAAGCGCGCTGCCAAGGCTCGCCGCCACATCCGCATCCGCAAGAACGTCTCGGGTACGGCGGAGCGTCCGCGCCTCGTCGTGACGCGTTCCAACCGCAACATCGTTGCTCAGGTCATCGACGACCTCCAGGGTCACACCCTGGCGTCCGCGTCGACCCTGGACGTTTCGATCCGCGGTGGCGAAGGCGACAAGAGCGCTCAGGCCCAGCAGGTCGGCGCACTCGTCGCCGAGCGTGCCAAGGCCGCGGGTGTCGAGACCGTCGTGTTCGACCGCGGTGGCAACCGATACGCCGGGCGCATTGCCGCTCTGGCTGACGCCGCCCGCGAAGCCGGGCTGAAGTTCTAAGCCCCGGTTCCGGGACTCACGGACGTAACAGAGAGAGGTAATCCAATGGCTGGACCCCAGCGCCGCGGAAGCGGTGCCGGTGGCGGCGAGCGGCGGGACCGGAAGGGTCGCGAAGGTGGCCCTGCCGCCGAGAAGACCGCTTACGTTGAGCGCGTTGTCGCGATCAACCGCGTCGCCAAGGTTGTCAAGGGTGGTCGCCGCTTCAGCTTCACCGCGCTGGTCGTGGTGGGCGACGGTGACGGCACTGTAGGTGTCGGTTACGGCAAGGCCAAGGAAGTTCCCGCGGCCATCGCCAAGGGTGTCGAGGAAGCCAAGAAGAGCTTCTTCAAGGTCCCGCGCATCCAGGGCACGATCCCTCACCCGATCACGGGCGAGCGTGCCGCTGGCGTCGTGCTCCTGAAGCCGGCTTCCCCCGGTACCGGCGTTATCGCCGGTGGCCCGGTGCGCGCCGTTCTGGAGTGCGCCGGCGTTCACGACATCCTGTCGAAGTCGCTCGGCTCTTCGAACGCGATCAACATCGTGCACGCGACCGTGGCGGCCCTCAAGGGCCTCCAGCGTCCCGAGGAGATCGCGGCTCGCCGTGGTCTGCCGCTCGAGGACGTCGCCCCGGCGGCGCTCCTTCGTGCGCGTGCTGCGGGAGCGGGTGCGTAATGGCCCGTCTCAAGATCACGCAGACCAAGTCGTACATCGGCAGCAAGCAGAACCACCGCGACACTCTGCGTTCGCTCGGGCTCAAGCGCCTGAACGACGTGGTCGTCAAGGAGGACCGCCCCGAGTTCCGCGGAATGGTGCAGACCGTCCGCCACCTCGTGACGGTTGAGGAGGTTGACTAACATGGCTGAGAACAGCCCGCTGAAGGCCCACAACCTCCGTCCCGCCCCCGGTGCCAAGACCGCGAAGACCCGTGTCGGTCGTGGTGAGGCGTCGAAGGGTAAGACGGCCGGTCGTGGTACGAAGGGCCAGAAGGCCCGTTACCAGATCCCGGTGCGCTTCGAGGGTGGGCAGATGCCCCTCCACATGCGCCTGCCGAAGCTCAAGGGCTTCAAGAACCCGTTCCGCACCGAGTTCCAGGTCGTGAACCTGGACAAGCTCGGCGCTCTCTACCCCGAGGGTGGAGAAGTCACGGTGGCCGACCTGGTCGCCAAGGGCGCGGTTCGCAAGAACAGCCTCGTCAAGGTCCTGGGCCAGGGCGAGATCTCCGTGGCGCTGCAGGTTTCGGTTGACGCCGTCTCCGCATCCGCCAAGGAGAAGATCGCCGCCGCTGGTGGCACTGTGACCGAGCTCGTCTAAGACGAAACTCAGTGACAAATAGCTAGAAACCCGACCGGGGATGCCTCACATATGGGGCATCCCCGGTTGGTCGTTCCACGGGGGGCGCAGTCGCCGGTAAGGTGGCCTGCACCTTTGCATGTACGTATTCGTCGATCCCTCAGACCGTCACCTCTGACGCAGTAGCGCGGGGGTCGCAGGAGGCACCGTGCTCACCGCGTTCGCCCGGGCGTTCAAGACGCCCGACCTGCGCAAGAAGCTGCTCTTCACGCTCGGCATCATCGTGCTGTTCCGGCTCGGGTCCCATATCCCGGTACCCGGCGTGAGCTACAAGAACGTTCAGATCTGTGTGGACCAGATGGGGAGCGGCAACAACAGCCTCTTCGGTCTCGTCAACATGTTCAGCGGTGGCGCGCTGCTGCAGATCACGATCTTCGCGCTCGGCATCATGCCGTACATCACGGCGAGCATCATTCTGCAGCTGCTGACCGTGGTCATCCCGAAGCTGGAGACCCTCAAAAAAGAGGGCCAGTCCGGCACGTCGAAGATCACTCAGTACACGCGCTATTTGACGGTCGCACTCGCGATCCTGCAGGGCACCGGCCTCGTGGCCACCGCCCGCACGGGTGCCCTGTTCTCGACCTGCTCCGTCGGCCAGCAGATCGTTCCCGACCGGTCGATCTTCACCACCGTCGTCATGGTGATCACCATGACCGCCGGCACCTGTGTCGTCATGTGGCTCGGTGAGCTCATCACCGACCGCGGCATCGGCAACGGCATGTCGATCCTGATGTTCATCTCGATCGCCGCCGGCTTCATCGGCGCCCTGTGGGCCATCAAGGAGCAGGGCAAGATCGCCGACGGCTGGGTCGAGTTCGGTGTCGTGATGCTCGTCGGGCTCGCGATGGTCGGCCTGGTGGTCTTCGTCGAGCAGGCGCAGCGCAGGATTCCCGTCCAGTACGCGAAGCGCATGATCGGCCGCCGTGCCTACGGCGGTACCTCGACCTACATCCCGCTCAAGGTGAACCAGGCGGGCATCATCCCCGTCATCTTCGCCTCGTCGCTGCTCTACATCCCGGCGCTCGTCGTGCAGTTCAGCGGTTCCACCGCGGGCTGGGCCACCTGGATCAACAAGCACTTCGTCAAGGGCGACCACCCGTACTACATCGCCGTCTACTTCCTGCTGATCGTCTTCTTCGCGTTCTTCTACGTGGCGATCTCGTTCAACCCCGAGGAAGTTGCGGACAACATGAAGAAGTATGGTGGGTTCATCCCGGGCATCCGCGCCGGCCGGCCCACCGCCGAGTACCTGAGCTACGTACTCAACCGGATCACCTGGCCGGGGTCGCTGTACCTGGGTCTCATCGCTCTTGTGCCGACGATGGCGTTGGCGGGCTTCGGGGCGAACCAGAACTTCCCGTTCGGCGGGACGAGCATCCTGATCATCGTGGGTGTGGGTCTGGAAACCGTGAAGCAGATCGAGAGCCAGCTCCAGCAGCGCAATTACGAAGGGTTCCTCCGCTGATGCGAATCGTCCTCGTCGGACCCCCGGGTGCGGGCAAGGGAACGCAGGCCGCGTTCCTCGCCAAGAACCTTTCGATCCCGCACATCTCCACGGGCGACCTCTTCCGCGCCAACATCAGCCAGAACACGGAGCTGGGCCGGCGCGCGAAGGCGTTCATGGACGCCGGTGACCTCGTCCCCGACGAGATCACCATCGGCATGGCCAAGGACCGCATGGAGCAGCCGGACGCCGCGGGCGGCTTCCTGCTCGACGGCTTCCCGCGCAACGTCTCGCAGGCCGAGGCGCTCGACGTGATGCTCCAGGCCGAGGACATGAAGCTGGACGCCGTCCTCGACCTGGAGGTCGAGGAGGACGAGGTCGTCAAGCGGATCGCCGGTCGTCGGATCTGCCGCAACGACTCCGCGCACGTCTTCCACGTCACGTACGCCCCGCCGAAGGCCGCGGGCGTCTGCGACACCTGTGGCGGCGAGCTGTACCAGCGCGGTGACGACTCCGAGGACACGGTCCGCAACCGGCTCGAGGTCTACCACACGCAGACCGAGCCGATCATCGATTACTACAAGGCCCAGGGCCTGCTGGTGACCATCCCCGCCCTCGGTGAGGTCGCGGACGTCACGCGGCGCGCGATGGACGCCCTGAAGAAGTAGTCATGTGAGTGCGCGTAACCCTTTGTGAGTGCGTGCTGTGAGTGCAGGTCGGCCGCGGTGTCCTCTGGGCATCGCGGCCGTACTGTTGAGACGACCCGTTTCGAAGCTGGGAAGGCATTTTTCATGGTCCAGATCAAGACCCCCGAGCAGATCGCGAAGATGCGCGAGGCAGGGCTGGTCGTCGCCGCGATCCACGCGGCGACCCGTAAGGCGGCCGTTCCGGGCGCCACGACGCGGGATCTGGACATGGTGGCCCGCAAGGTGATCGCGGACGCCGGGGCCAAGTCCAACTTCCTCGGCTACGGCGGCTTCCCCGCGACCATCTGCACCTCGGTCAACGAAGTCGTCGTCCACGGCATCCCGGACGACAAGACGGTCCTCAAGGACGGCGACATCATCTCCATCGACGCCGGCGCGATCGTCGACGGCTGGCACGGTGACGCGGCCTACACGGCCTTCGTGGGCACCGGGCACGCCCCGGAGCTCATCGAGCTGTCCCGGGTCACCGAGGAGTCGATGTGGGCCGGTATCGCGGCCATGAAGCTCGGCAACCGCCTGGTCGACATCTCGAAGGCGATCGAGACGTACATCAAGCGCCAGCCGCGCCCGTCCACCGGCGACCACAGCCTCGGCAAGTTCGGGATCATCGAGGACTACGGCGGCCACGGCATCGGCTCCGAGATGCACATGGACCCGCACCTGCTGAACTACGTCTCGCGCAAGCGGGGCAAGGGCATCAAGCTGACCCCGGGCGTCTGCCTGGCGATCGAGCCCATGGTCTCCCTGGGCACCGCCCAGACGGAGGTACTGGCGGACGACTGGACGGTCATCACGACGGACGGCACCTGGTCCTCGCACTGGGAGCACTCCATCGCGCTGACGGAGGCCGGTCCGATCGTCCTGACCAGCCCGGACTGCGGCAAGGCGAAGCTGGCGGAGTACGGCGTGACCACCGCGCCCGACCCGCTGGGGTGATCCGGCCGGCAAGGCGACAGCCGGGCTGTACCCCCAGGGTCGACGGACGGAGTCCGGCGCAGCCTCGCGAAGCTTGTGAGGCGCGCCGGCGCCGAGCCCGCGAGCGGGCGTCGGGAAATGGTCGGCACTTGGTCCTCGCACTGGGAGCACTCCATCGCGCTGACGGAGGCCGGTCCGATCGTCCTGACCAGCCCGGACTGCGGCAAGGCGAAGCTGGCGGAGTACGGCGTGACCACCGCGCCCGACCCGCTGGGGTAGCCGCAGGTTAATGATCTAGACTCATGGGCAAACTTTCCGGATTCGTCTTTCTGGGTGCCCTGACGTAGACTGACTCGTCGGCTCTCGTGCACATCCATGCCTGGGAGCCGATCAAGGTAGCCGATTCGAAAGGCGAAGCGTGGCCAAGAAGCAAGGTGCCATCGAAATCGAGGGCACCGTGATCGAGTCCCTCCCGAACGCGATGTTCAAGGTGGAACTCCAGAACGGTCACAAGGTCCTCGCGCACATCAGCGGCAAGATGCGCATGCACTACATCCGCATCCTCCCTGATGACCGGGTTGTCGTGGAGCTTTCCCCGTACGACCTCACGCGTGGCCGGATCGTCTACCGATACAAGTAGATCTTGTCCTCACTCCTGCCTGGGCGTCTTGTCCCGGTGCGGGTGGTGGCACTGACCCGGAGAACCTCACCCACATGAAGGTCAAGCCGAGCGTCAAGAAGATCTGCGACAAGTGCAAGGTGATCCGCCGTCATGGTCGGGTCATGGTCATCTGCGACAACCTGCGCCACAAGCAGCGCCAGGGCTGACGCACGCCGACCGACCTGCACTACGCAGTTCTTCGCGCGACGTAAGAAAACGTACATACGCAGAACCCGCCCAGCCCTCCAGAGGGGCCGGCGGTACCTCCGGCGGGGGCCGGGGACCCGGACGTACCATCACCCATTCGGGTGGTCGGCGGTCGGGACTGGTTCTGCGGAAGACCCCCGAACACACAGGAGCCATTGAATGGCACGCGTTTCCGGTGTTGACATCCCGCGCGAAAAGCGTGTGGAGATCGCACTTACCTACGTCTTCGGTGTCGGTCGCACCCGGTCCAAGGAAATCCTTGCGGCCACCGGTGTGAACCCGAACACCCGCGTTCGTGACCTGGCCGAAGAGGACCTCGTCAAGATCCGCGAGTACGTGGACGCCAACCTCCGCACCGAGGGTGACCTCCGCCGCGAGATCCAGGGCGACATTCGCCGCAAGATCGAGATCCAGTGCTACCAGGGCATCCGCCACCGTCGTGGCCTGCCGGTGCACGGTCAGCGCACCAGCACGAACGCACGTACCCGCAAGGGTCCGCGTCGCGCGATCGCCGGTAAGAAGAAGCCGGGCAAGAAGTAGTCCTGTTCAGCGGTCTTGCGCTGTAGGACCGACCACCTCCCGTAGGAGATTTAGATGCCCCCCAAGGGTCGTCAGGGCGCTGCCAAGAAGGTGCGCCGCAAGGAAAAGAAGAACGTCGCTCATGGGCACGCCCACATCAAGAGCACGTTCAACAACACCATCGTGTCGATCACGGACCCCGCGGGCAACGTGATCTCCTGGGCCTCCGCCGGCCACGTCGGCTTCAAGGGCTCGCGCAAGTCCACCCCCTTCGCCGCGCAGATGGCCGCCGAGTCGGCCGCCCGCCGCGCGCAGGAGCACGGCATGCGCAAGGTTGACGTCTTCGTCAAGGGTCCGGGCTCCGGCCGCGAGACCGCGATCCGCTCCCTCCAGGCCACTGGCCTCGAGGTCGGCTCGATCCAGGACGTCACCCCCACCCCGCACAACGGCTGCCGCCCGCCGAAGCGCCGCCGCGTCTGACGCAGCGGACGCACTTGTGCGTTCTTGAGTGTCCGGGCGGTACGAACCCTTCGCGGGGGACGTGCCGCCCGTACCCTTGTAAGTCCGCAGCTCGCGCTGCGTCCGTCGGGCGTCAAATAGTGGGCGTCCACGACTGAAGGAACACAGACATGCTTATCGCTCAGCGTCCTTCGCTGACCGAAGAGGTCGTCGACGAGTACCGCTCGCGGTTCGTGATCGAGCCGCTCGAGCCGGGCTTCGGCTACACCCTCGGCAACTCCCTGCGCCGTACCCTCCTGTCCTCGATCCCGGGTGCAGCGGTCACCAGCATCCGCGTGGACGGCGTCCTGCACGAGTTCACCACCGTGCCGGGTGTCAAGGAAGACGTCACCGACATCATCCTCAACATCAAGCAGCTGGTCGTCTCCTCGGAGCACGACGAGCCGGTCGTGATGTACCTGCGCAAGCAGGGTCCCGGCCTGGTCACCGCTGCCGACATCGCGCCCCCGGCCGGTGTCGAGGTGCACAACCCGGACCTGGTCCTCGCCACGCTCAACGGCAAGGGCAAGCTGGAGATGGAGCTGACCGTCGAGCGCGGTCGCGGCTACGTCTCCGCCGTCCAGAACAAGCAGCTGGGCCAGGAGATCGGTCGCATCCCGATCGACTCCATCTACAGCCCGGTCCTCAAGGTCACCTACAAGGTCGAGGCGACCCGAGTCGAGCAGCGCACCGACTTCGACAAGCTGATCGTCGACGTCGAGACCAAGCAGGCCATGCGCCCGCGTGACGCCATGGCGTCCGCCGGTAAGACCCTGGTCGAGCTGTTCGGTCTGGCGCGCGAGCTCAACATCGACGCCGAGGGCATCGACATGGGCCCGTCCCCGACGGACGCCGCGCTCGCCGCCGATCTGGCGCTGCCGATCGAGGAGCTCGAGCTCACGGTCCGCTCGTACAACTGCCTCAAGCGCGAGGGCATCCACTCCGTGGGTGAGCTCGTGGCCCGCTCCGAGGCGGACCTGCTCGACATCCGCAACTTCGGTGCGAAGTCGATCGACGAGGTCAAGGCGAAGCTGGCCGGCATGGGCCTGGCCCTCAAGGACAGCCCGCCCGGATTCGACCCGACCGCTGCCGCCGACGCCTTCGGCGCCGACGACGACGCGGACGCCGGTTTCGTCGAGACCGAGCAGTACTGATTCTTCCCGTCGCCGGCGGCTGAGGCTCTCGCCTCAATCGCCGGCCGGGCTTGTTCTACTTCCGCGGGGCAGCCGCTCCGGGGGAACTGACACCGGTACCTGACACGGCCGGTGCAGATATGAAGGAGTAATTCCATGCCGCGTCCCGCAAAGGGTGCCCGTCTGGGCGGCAGCGCCGCGCACGAGAAGCACCTCCTCGCGAACCTCGCGAAGGCGCTCTTCGAGCACGGCCGCATCACCACCACCGAGGCCAAGGCCCGCCGCCTGCGTCCCTACGCCGAGCGTCTGGTCACCAAGGCCAAGAAGGGCGACATCCACAACCGTCGCCTGGTGCTGCAGACGATCACGGACAAGAGCATCGTGCACACGCTGTTCACCGAGATCGCCCCGCGCTACGAGAACCGCCCCGGTGGTTACACGCGCATCACCAAGATCGGCAACCGTCGTGGCGACAACGCCCCGATGGCGGTCATCGAGCTGGTCGAGGCCCTGACGGTCGCCCAGCAGGCCACTGGTGAGGCCGAGGCCGCCACCAAGCGCGCGGTCAAGGAGGCGGAGGCCAAGGCCGAGGCCACCGAGACCCCCGCTGAGCCCGCCGACGAGTCGGCTAAGTAGTTAGGTCAAGGAGGCCTGATCCTTCGGGATCACGCTTGCTTGAACGGCTCTGAACGGGCCCGCCCCCTTCCGGGGCGGGCCCGTTTGCCGTTCGTCCGAAAGACGCAGCGAGAGGATCGGTCACGTGAGTGACGAGGTGGAGCCCGGACACGTCCGGGTGCGGCTGGACCTGAGTTACGACGGCAAGGACTTCTCCGGCTGGGCGAAGCAGCGCGTGCTGCGGACCGTGCAGGGGGAGCTGGAGTCCGCCCTGAAGACCGTGATGCGGCTGTCCGAGCCGGTCGAGCTGACCGTGGCCGGGCGGACGGACGCCGGTGTGCACGCCCGCGGGCAGGTCGCGCAGTTCGACCTGGCCGAGGAGGTGTGGGCCGAGCACCAGGACAAGCTGCTGCGCCGCCTCGCGGGCCGCCTCCCGCACGACGTACGGGTCTGGAGGGCCGCGCGGGCCCCCGAGGGCTTCAACGCCCGGTTCTCGGCCATCTGGCGCCGCTACGCCTACCGGGTCGGCGACCACCGGGCCGGCGTGGACCCGCTTCGCCGTGGGCACGTGCTGTGGCACCAGTGGCCGCTCGACGTGGACGCCATGAACCAGGCGGCCGCCGTGCTGCTCGGGGAGCACGACTTCGCCGCGTACTGCAAGAAGCGCGAGGGCGCCACGACCATCCGTACGCTCCAGCAGCTCAGCTGGGAGCGGGCCGAGGACGGGATCGTCACCGCGACCGTCCGCGCCGACGCCTTCTGCCACAACATGGTCCGCTCGCTGGTCGGCGCCCTGCTGCACGTGGGCGACGGGCACCGGCCGGTGGAGTGGCCCGGACAGGTGCTGGCCGCGGGCGTACGGGACTCCTCGGTGCACGTGGTGAAGCCGCACGGGCTCACCCTGGAGGAGGTCGGCTACCCGGCGGACGAGCTGCTGGCCGCCCGCAGCAAGGAGGCGCGGAACCTGCGCACCCTGCCCGGAGCCGGCTGCTGCTGAGCGGGGACGTTTATCGGTTTGGGCGGATCGCGCCCTGCCTGGACAATGCGCGGCATGGGACATCTCGAAGCCGGCCACCTGGAGTACTACCTTCCCGACGGGCGGGTACTGCTCCCCGACGTCTCCTTCCGCGTGGGGGAGGGCTCGGTCGTCGCCCTGGTGGGGGCGAACGGGGCGGGCAAGACCACCCTGCTCAAGCTGATCTCGGGGGAGCTCCAGCCGCACGGCGGCGGGGTCTCCATCAGCGGCGGGCTCGGTGTGATGTCGCAGTTCGTGGGGTCCGTCCGGGACGAGACGACCGTGCGTGACCTGCTGGTATCGGTGGCGCAGCCGCGGATCCGGGAGGCGGCGAAGGCCGTCGACCGGGCCGAGCACCTGATCTTGACGGTGGACGACGAGTCCGCCCAGATGGCGTACGCGCAGGCGCTCAGCGACTGGGCCGACGTCCAGGGCTACGAGGCGGAGACCCTGTGGGACGTCTGCACCATGGCCGCGCTGGCGATCCCGTACGACAGCGCGCAGTACCGCGAGGTGCGCACGCTGTCGGGCGGTGAGCAGAAGCGGCTGGTGCTGGAGGCGCTGCTGCGCGGGCCGGACGAGGTGCTGCTGCTCGACGAGCCGGACAACTACCTCGACGTCCCCGGCAAGCGGTGGCTGGAGGAGCAGCTCAAGGTCACCCGCAAGACCGTGCTGTTCGTCTCGCACGACCGGGAGCTGCTGTCCCGGGCGGCCGAGAAGATCATCAGCCTGGAGCCGGGCCCGATGGGCACGGACGTGTGGGTGCACGGCGCGGGCTTCGACACGTACCACGAGGCCCGCAAGGAACGTTTCGCCCGCTTCGAGGAGCTCAAGCGCCGCTGGGACGAGGAGCACGCCCGGCTGAAGGCCCTGGTGCTGCGGCTGCGCAACCAGGCGGCGAGCAGCCCCGACATGGCCTCGCGCTACCGGGCGATGCAGACCCGCTTCCAGAAGTTCGAGGAGGCCGGCCCGCCGCCGGAGCCGCCGCGCGAGCAGGACATCCGGATGCGGCTCAAGGGCGGCCGTACGGGCGTGCGGGCGCTGACGGTGGAGAACCTGGAGCTGACCGGCCTGATGAAGCCGTTCTCGCTGGAGGTCTTCTACGGGGAGCGGGTCGCGGTGCTCGGCTCGAACGGCTCCGGGAAGTCGCACTTCCTGCGGCTGCTGGCGGGCGAGGACGTCAAGCACTCGGGCACGTGGAAGCTGGGCGCGCGGGTGCTTCCCGGCCATTTCGCGCAGACGCACGCCCACCCGGAGCTGTTCGGCCGCACGCTCGTCGACATCCTGTGGGCGGAATGCTCCAAGGACCGGGGCGCGGCGATGTCCGTGCTGCGCCGCTACGAGCTGGAGCGTCAGGGTGACCAGCCGTTCGAGAAGCTCTCGGGCGGCCAGCAGGCGCGTTTCCAGATCCTGCTGCTGGAGCTGGCCGGTACGACGGCGCTGCTGCTGGACGAGCCGACGGACAACCTGGACCTGGAGTCGGCGGAGGCCCTCCAGGACGGCCTGGAGGCGTACGACGGCACTGTGCTGTGTGTCACGCACGACCGTTGGTTCGCGCGCACATTTGACCGTTATCTGGTCTTCGGTTCGGACGGTGTTGTACGGGAGACTCAGGAACCCGTGTGGGACGAACGTCGGGTCGAACGCAAGCGCTAGGGGCGACCACCCCTCGGCGGGTCGAGGGGGAGGCGCTGTGGGGCTGCGGCCTAGCATCTGGCTCATGCGTATCTGGTTCGCGCGGCGGGACCACGCGTCCACGGGGGACCGGCTGGTGGCCTGGCTGCTGAGGCCGGCGCCCCGGTCCTTGCGGGTGGTCTCCCTCGTCGTCCTCCTCGCCATCGCGGTCTCGACGAGCCTGCGGGCGAACTGGGGATCGGACAACGCCTTCGTGGTCAAGGCGGCCGACGCGCTGCTGGCGGGGGTCTCCCCGTACGAGGACAAGCGGTTCCTGTACCTGCCGAGCGCCGTGATCATGGCGGTGCCGGAGGCGCTGGTGCCGCAGGCGGCGCTGCGCTGGCTGTTGCCGCTGGGGATGTCGGGGCTGCTGGGGCTCGGGTGGTGGGCCGCTCTGCGGCTGTTCTCGGTGCCGGTGTGCTCGCGCTTCGCGGTCGGTGGTTTCGCGCTGTTCGCGCTCGCCTACAAGCCGTACCTGAACCTGGTGCTGATCGGGAACTGGACGGCGATCTCGGCGGCCGCGCTGCCGGTGGCCCTGCTGCTCGCCCACCGGCGGTCGTGGGTGGCCGCCGGGCTGGTGGTGGGGCTGGCGATCGCCTGTAAACCGATGCTCGTGCCGCTCGGGCTGCTCTTCGTACTGGCCCAGCGGTGGCGGGGGCTGGCCGTGGCGGTGGGCGTGCCGGTGGGGCTGTCGCTGGCCGGGGCGCTGCTGATGCCGAACCCGACGCTGTTCTTCACCAAGACACTGCCGTTCCTACTCCAGGGGCAGGACTCCTACGCGCTGCCCTGGGACGCGTCGCCGATCGCCGCGCTGCCCCGGCTCGGGGTGCCGGCGCCGCTGGCGGTGCTGGTGGCCTTCGCGGGGGCCGGGTGCGGGCTGTGGGCGGCCTGGCGGCGCTGGCGGCGTCCGGAGGCCGCCGACGGCGACGGGGGCGAGCTGAGGCTGGTGGAGACGGCCTGCATGGTGATGCTCGCCGCATTCCTGGTGTCGCGGCCGTCCTTCGACCACTACCTGCTGGTGGTGCTTCCGCTGCTGCTGGCGTCGGGGGTGCGGGCGGGCTCGATGCCGCGCTCGCCCTGGTTCTGGCTGGCTCTGGTGCCCCAGACGGCGGGCATTCCGTGGCCCTCGGAGTTGGAGGCCAAGCGGCGGGCGTTCCGGGACATGGTGACCTTGTGCGCGCTCTCCGGGCTGCTGGCGCGGCGCGCGCTGCGGCCCGGCCGGGTTAGGCTGGAGGCCGTACGAACTGCGGGGTCCCCACCCAGGACCGATCCGGAGTGCACCGCGACCCCCGTCGAGACGGGGTCGCGGACCGCGTTTTGACCCTTCCAGGTCTTCACGGGTATCCTGCTGGTTCGTTATGCGTATTGGCTTGCTCATTCTCACGTGAATTGGCCTTACGCCGGTCCACCGGGCCGATGACCAGCGGTACACACGGGTTGCGTCCCCGATGTGAACCAGGGCTGTCGTGATCGTCCGTGGTGACCCATGTCAGGACCCGTCCCTTCGGGCTCACCCCCCGGGGATGACCCACCACTGAAGAAGCGAAGGCATACGCGTGCGTACGTTCAGCCCCAAGCCCGGCGACATCTCGCGCCAGTGGCTCGTCATCGACGCCCAGGACGTGGTCCTCGGCCGTCTGGCGACCCAGGCCGCTGCCCTCCTGCGGGGCAAGCACAAGCCGACCTATGCCCCCCACATGGACATGGGCGACTTCGTCATCATCGTCAACGCCGACAAGGTTCACCTGTCCGGCAACAAGGCGACCCAGAAGATGGCGTACCGCCACTCCGGTTACCCGGGTGGTCTGCGTTCGGTCCGCTACGACGACCTCCTGGCGAACAACCCGGAGAAGGCCGTCGAGAAGGCCATCAAGGGCATGCTCCCCAAGAACACCCTGGGCCGTCACATGCTTTCGAAGCTGAAGGTCTACTCGGGCGACCAGCACCCCCACGCTGCCCAGCAGCCGGTGCCGTTCGAGATCACCCAGGTCGCGCAGTAGTTCCGGCCACACCCCCTAAGACGTAGAAAATTCTGAGGAGCATCGTGGCCGAGACCACCGCCGAGACGACCCCCGTCGAAGAGTTCGAGGGCAACGTCGAGGAGTACACCAGCGAGTCCGAGGCCGTCGTCGAAGGCGACTACACCTCCGAGTCCCTTGCCGGCCGCTTCGGCGACCCCCAGCCGGCCGCCGGCCTGGGCCGTCGCAAGAACGCCATCGCCCGCGTCCGGATCGTTCCGGGCACCGGCAAGTGGAAGATCAACGGTCGCACCCTTGAGGACTACTTCCCCAACAAGGTGCACCAGCAGGAAGTCAACGAGCCGTTCAAGCTCCTTGAGCTCGACAACCGCTACGACGTCATCGCCCGCATCTCGGGTGGCGGCGTCTCCGGTCAGGCCGGTGCCCTGCGCCTCGGCGTGGCCCGTGCGCTGAACGAGGCGGACGTCGACAACAACCGCCCGGCGCTGAAGAAGGCCGGCTTCCTCTCCCGCGACGACCGTGCGGTCGAGCGCAAGAAGGCCGGTCTCAAGAAGGCCCGTAAGGCTCCGCAGTACAGCAAGCGTTAATCTGCGCCTGCTGTTCTGCAACGAAACCGCCCCGGCAGCACTCTCTGTGCTGTCGGGGCGGTTCGTTTACCGCCACAAGCGGCAAATACCTGTCACAAGCGGTCACAAGCGAAGCGTGAACTCGGGAGGACAACAGTGGGACGACTCTTCGGGACGGACGGTGTACGAGGCGTCGCCAACGCGGATCTGACGGCTGAGCTCGCGCTCGGCCTCTCCGTGGCGGCCGCACATGTACTGGCCGAGGCGGGCACCTTCGCGGGCCACCGGGCCACCGCGGTCGTCGGCCGCGATCCTCGTGCGTCGGGCGAGTTCCTGGAGGCCGCGGTCGTCGCGGGCCTCGCGAGCGCGGGCGTGGACGTCCTGCGCGTCGGTGTGCTGCCCACCCCGGCGGTGGCGTATCTCACCGGTGCGCTGGGCGCCGACCTCGGCGTGATGCTCTCCGCCAGCCACAACGCGATGCCCGACAACGGCATCAAGTTCTTCGCGCGCGGCGGCCACAAGCTCGCCGACGACCTGGAGGACCGGATCGAGTCCGTCTACGAGGAGCACCGTACGGGCGCGCCCTGGGACCGGCCCACCGGCTCCGGCGTCGGCCGGGTCTCCGACTACGACGAGGGCTTCGACAAGTACGTCGCCCACCTCATCGGCGTCCTGCCGAACCGGCTCGGCGGGCTCAAGGTCGTCCTGGACGAGGCGCACGGCGCGGCCGCCTTCGTCTCGCCCGAGGCCTTCACCCGGGCGGGTGCGGAGATCGTCACCATCGGCGCCGAGCCCGACGGGCTGAACATCAACGACGGCTGCGGCTCCACCCACCTGGACCTGCTGAAGCAGGCCGTCGTCGAGCACGGGGCCGACCTCGGCATCGCGCACGACGGCGACGCCGACCGCTGCCTCGCGGTGGACGCCACCGGCGCGGAGGTGGACGGAGACCAGATCCTCGCGGTGCTGGCCCTGGCCATGCGCGAAGCGGGCGGGCTGCGCGAGAACACCGTGGTCGGCACCGTCATGTCCAACCTGGGCTTCAAGCTGGCCATGGAGTCCGAGGGCATCGCGGTCGTGCAGACCGGGGTCGGCGACCGCTACGTGCTGGAGTCGATGAAGGAGAACGGCTACGCGCTCGGCGGTGAGCAGTCGGGCCACGTGATCATCCTCGACCACGCGACGACCGGCGACGGCACGCTCACCGGGCTGCTGCTGGCGGCGCGGGTCGCGGCCACCGGGCGCACGCTGGCCGACCTGGCCGGGGTCATGAAGCGGCTCCCGCAGATCCTGATCAACGTGCCCGACGTGGACAGGTCCCGGGTCGGGACCTCGGCCGAGCTGGCGGTCGCCGTCGCCGACGCCGAGCGCGAGCTGGGCGCCACCGGGCGGGTGCTGCTGCGTCCGTCCGGTACGGAGCCACTCGTACGGGTGATGGTGGAGGCCGCCGACATCGAGCAGGCCCGCGCGGTCGCCGGGCGGCTGGCGGACGTCGTGAAGTCGGCGCTGGGCTAGGGCGTGTTTCGAAAGTAGCGCCGTCCGCCCGCAGGGCGGGGCCCACGGCGTCTGGTGCGTGCAATCGCAAGGCGGAGGATCATCCTCGTACTGGACGTACTTGGATGACTCCGACAACGCAGCGAGTGCGCGTGCCAGGCGTCGCGGGCCAGGCGGGACTTTCGAAACACGCCCTAGCCCTTCACATGGTGGTGCGTCACATGGTGGTGCGTCACTTGACGATGCGTGGTGGCACATCCGGCGACCGGAGCATCCGGTTCTGCTGGGTGCGCCACAGCAGTTTCTGGGCCAGGAGCGTCAGGGAGCCCGCGAGCATGATGCCGCCGAGGTTCAGCAGGAGCTGCTCGGCGGAGCCCCACATCTGGCCGAGGTCGCCGTAGCTGAGCGCCACGGCGGCGTTGGCGGCGGCCGGAACGGTGGTCACCGAGATGGCCACGCCGACCAGCGCGCCGGACTTCGCCGAGGTCAGCGACAGGACCCCGGCCGCGCCGGCCAGCAGGGCCACGATGAAGGAGAACGGGTCCGGCTGCCAGATGAAGCTCGTGTTCGGGCGCGGGTTGTCGAGCATGCCGGGGTCGAACTGGCCGAGCGAGTCCATCAGCAGGCTGAACCCGGTGGTCGCCACGATCGCCGTCGCGAAGCCCACCAGCAGCGCGGTCAGCGAGCGCGCCGCCAGCCGCGGCACCCGCTGGACCAGACCCGTACAGACACCGGCGAGCGGGCCGAACTCCGGGCCGACCGCCATCGCGCCCACGATCAGGATCGCGTTGTCGAGCACCACACCGCAGGCCGCGATCATCGTCGCGAGGGAGAGGAACGCCAGGTAGGTGACGGAGAGGGTGGACTCCTCGTGGGTCGCCTCGGTCAGCTGCTCCCAGATCACCGCGTCGGCGGGATCCCCCGGAGCCTCGTCCTCCGCCTCGTCGGCCGTCCGGGAGAGGGAGAGGTCGATGTTCTCGACGGCGATGGAACCCCGCTCGTCCAGCCGTATGGCGCGGAGCTCGGCGAGCAGCTCGTCGGCGGATTCACGGGCCACGTCACACATCACCACATCGCCCACCGGATCGCGGGCAGCGCCCGCCAGTACGGCCAGATGGGTGGTCCCGACCGTCTTCTCGACGAGCGAGACCACTTCGTCGGTGAGGTCGTGCGGGGTGATCATCCGCAGATGCAGCATCCCCGCACCTTAGCCAGTGGATCGGCTACAGCTTGCGCAGACTGAGTTTCTGCACCTTGTGATCCGGGCCCTTGCGGACGACGAGGGTGGCACGGCCGCGGGTGGGGGCCACGTTCTCCAGCAGGTTGGGCCGGTTGATGGTCCGCCACATCGTCTGCGCGTACTCCATGGCCTCCTCCTCGGAGACCTGCGTGTACTTGCGGAAGTAGGAGAAAGGATTCTGGAAGGCGGTCTCGCGCAGCTTGCGGAAGCGGCCCAGGTACCAGCGCTCGATGTCCTCGGGGCGCGCGTCCACGTACACGCTGAAGTCGAAGTAGTCGGCGAGGCCGACGCGGGTCCGGCCGTCCTTGCCCGGCAGGGCGGGCTGGAGGACGTTGAGCCCCTCGACGATGAGGATGTCCGGGCGGCGTACGACGAGCTGCTCGCCCGGGACGATGTCGTAGATCAGGTGCGAGTAGACCGGGGCCGTGACCTCGTCCTTGCCCGCCTTGATGTCGGCGACGAAGCGGGTGAGCGCACGGCGGTCGTAGGACTCCGGGAAGCCCTTGCGGGAGGTCAGGCCGCGCCGCTGGAGCTCCTTCATCGGGTAGAGGAAGCCGTCCGTGGTGACCAGCTCCACACGGGGGTGCTCGGGCCAGCGGGCGAGCAGTGCCTGGAGCAGACGGGCCACGGTGGACTTGCCGACGGCGACCGAGCCGGCGACCCCTATGACGAAGGGGGTGCCCTGCTGGGCGCCGTGGCCGTTGCCCGCGTCACCGAGGAAGGTGTTCAGGGTGCCGCGCAGGTTGCTGGTGGCGCCGACGTAGAGGTTCAGGAGGCGCGAGAGCGGGAGGTAGACGTCCCGCACCTCGTCGAGGTCGATGACGTCGCCGAGGCCGCGCAGCCGCTCGACCTCGTCCGCCGTCAGCGGCAGGGGCGTCCGCTCGCGCAGGGCGCTCCACTCCGCACGGGTGAGGTCGACGTAGGGGGAGGCGTCGGGCACCCGGCGGGGGCCGGTGCGCTCCGTTGCGCGGTCCGGCGTGCAACGCGTCGGCGATGTGATCACACGGCCATTGTCGGGGCTCGGCGGCCGTTGTGGGTGGTGGGGTCGGTCACGTAGGGCGGGGAGGGCGTCCGGTGAGGTTGTACGCGATCCGGTCTCGATCAGGGCCACAGCGGATCTCGTCGCCATCACGATCGGGCGTGGGCCGGAAAATCGGCCGGTCGCGTGATCGATTGACCCGTACATTACTGATCACCGCAGCCTGGATCACTGGATTCCGGCTGTCCTGTCGTTCCCTGGGGGAGATCCTTCGTGCGTACCGCTCTTGTCCGTCGTACCGTCCTGACCGCGTCCGCGGTGTCCCTGGCCGTGCTGGCCACCGCCTGCGGCTCCGGTGACGCCGACAAGAAGACGGACGCCAAGCCGTCCGCCGGGGCCAGCGCCCCGGCGACCTCCGCGGCGCCCGCCGCGAAGGGCAAGACGGACGCCGAGGTGGCGGCTCTGGTCGTCACCCAGGCGGAGCTCCCGGACCAGAAGGTCTCGCCCGAGAGCGCCGCCAAGGCCGCCCTGGTCGCGGCCGAGGCCGACAACGCCGCCTGCAAGCCGCTGGTCCAGATCCAGTCGGCCGCGAAGATCGGCGCAGCCACCGGCATCGGCCGTACCGGCGCCAAGGTCAAGGCCAAGGAGCTGGGCGCGGACGCCACCCCCGAGCAGAAGATCGAGGCCGCCCTGCTGGCGATCGGCGGGGCCCAGACCCTGGTCACCGTCACCTCGTACGACGGCAAGGGCGCCGAGGAGGCCTTCGCCTCCGTCAAGGCCGCGGGCACTGCGTGCGCCGCCGGGTACACGGTCACCTCCGAGGGCGAGAAGCTCAAGCTCAACAACGTCACCCCGGGCGCGGCCGTCACCGGCGGCGACGAGGCCCTGTCCTACACCGCGCCCATGGACCTGGAGGACGGCGAGAAGTCCACCACCCACTTCGTGGTCGTGCGCAAGGGCAACTCCCTGGCCACCTTCTACACCTGGGGCCTGAAGACCGAGCTGCCCAAGAGCATCGTCGACGCGCAGGTCAAGAAGCTGGGCTGAAGCCCGCCCGCCCGGTGGGGCGCGCTTGTTCGAACGGCCGTCAGCCCTGCTCCGGTGAATTCACCGGAGCGGGGTTTTCGTCTTGTCGGGGTACCCGGTCGACGGACAACTACGGCGTACCCTGCGGCCTATGTGCGGAATTGTGGGTTACGTAGGAGCGCAGTCGGCGCTCGATGTGGTCATCGCCGGACTGAAGCGGCTGGAGTACCGCGGCTACGACTCGGCGGGTGTCGCCGTGCTCGCCGACGGGGGACTCGCCAGCGTCAAGAAGGCCGGAAAGCTCGTCAACCTCGAGAAGGAACTGGTCGCGCGCCCCCTGCCCGCCGGCTCCACGGGCCTGGGGCACACCCGTTGGGCGACCCATGGCGGGCCCACCGACGTCAACGCCCATCCCCACCTGGACAACGCCGGCCGGGTGGCCGTCGTACACAACGGCATCATCGAGAACTTCGCCGCGCTGCGCGCCGAACTGGCCGAGCGCGGGCACCGGCTGGAGTCCGAGACGGACACCGAGGTCGTGGCGCACCTGCTGGCCGAGCACTTCGCGCGCACCGGGGACCTCACCGAGGCGATGCGGCAGGTCTGCCGGCTGCTGGAGGGCGCGTTCACGCTGGTCGCGGTGCACGCCGACGAACCGGACGCCGTGGTCGGCGCGCGGCGGAACTCGCCCCTGGTGGTGGGCGTTGGAGAAGGTGAGAACTTCCTCGCCTCGGACGTGGCCGCGTTCATCGCCCACACCCGGTCCGCGATCGAGCTGGGGCAGGACCAGGTCGTCGAACTCCGCCGCGACGGGGTCACGGTGACCGACTTCTACGGTGCGCCCGCGTCCGTTCGGGCGTACCACGTGGACTGGGACGCCTCGGCGGCCGAGAAGGGGGGCTATGACTACTTCATGCTCAAGGAGATCGCCGAGCAGCCGAAGGCTGTCGCCGACACCCTCCTGGGCAGGATCGACGCGAGCGGCCTGCTGACCCTGGACGAGGTGCGCATCCCCACCTCGGTGCTCCGGGAGGTCGACAAGGTCGTGATCGTGGCGTGCGGTACGGCGTACCACGCGGGCATGATCGCGAAGCTGGCCATCGAGCACTGGACCCGCATCCCGTGCGAGACCGAGCTGGCCAGTGAGTTCCGCTACCGCGACCCGATCCTGGACCAGCGGACGCTGGTGATCGCGATCTCGCAGTCCGGCGAGACCATGGACACCCTGATGGCGCTGCGGCACGCGCGGGAACAGGGTGCGAGGGTGCTGGCCGTCTGCAATACGAACGGGTCGACGATCCCCCGCGAATCGGACGCGGTGCTGTACACGCACGCCGGTCCGGAGGTGGCCGTCGCCTCGACCAAGGCGTTCCTGACGCAGCTGGTCGCCTGCTACCTCGTCGCGCTGTACCTGGGACAGGTGCGGGGCACGAAGTGGGGCGACGAGATCGAGGCGGTGATCCGGGAGCTGTCGGACATCGCCGCGGCGGTGGACACCGTACTGGAGACGATGGAGCCCGTACGGGCGCTGGCGCGCTCGCTCGCGGACAAGAACACCGTGCTGTTCTTGGGGCGGCACGTCGGGTACCCGGTGGCGCTGGAGGGTGCGCTCAAGCTCAAGGAGCTGGCGTACATGCACGCCGAGGGCTTCGCGGCGGGCGAGCTCAAGCACGGGCCGATCGCGCTCATCGAGAAGGACATGCCGGTGGTCGTGGTCGTGCCGTCGCCGCGCGGGCGGTCGGTGCTCCACGACAAGCTCGTGTCGAACATCCAGGAGATCAGGGCGCGCGGTGCGCGGACGATCGTGATCGCGGAGGAGGGTGACGAGGCGGTGGTCCCGTACGCCGACCACCTGATCCGCATCCCCGCGACGCCGACGCTGCTCCAGCCGCTGGTGGCGACGGTGCCGCTCCAGGTCTTCGCGTGCGAGCTGGCGACGGCGCGGGGGAACGAGGTCGACCAGCCGCGTAACCTCGCCAAATCGGTCACTGTGGAGTAGTTGGGTTGGGGTTGTCGTTGTGATTATCGGTGTGGGGATCGACGTTGCGGAGATCGACCGGTTCGGCGCGGCGCTGGAGCGGACGCCGAACATGGCGCAACGGCTGTTCGTCGACGCCGAGTTGACGCTGCCCAGCGGCGAGCGGCGCGGAATCGCCTCGCTCGCCGCGCGGTTCGCCGCCAAGGAGGCACTGGCCAAGGCCCTGGGCGCGCCCGGCGGAATGCTGTGGACCGACGCCGAGGTCTACGTGGAGGACTCCGGCCGGCCGCGGCTGCGGGTGTGGGGCACGGTCGAGGCCCGGGCCGTGGCGCTGGGCGTGAAGTCCTGGCACATCTCGCTGAGCCACGATGCCGGTGTCGCGTCCGCCGTGGTGATCGCCGAGGGATGACGGGCAGGGCAGGCTGGTGTCATGCGTACTGCTTACAGCGTGGAGACCGTACGGGCCGCCGAGCGCGAGCTGATGAGCCGGCTGCCGGAAGGCGCCCTGATGCAGCGGGCGGCGGCCGGACTGGCCGCCGTGTGCGCGGGGCTGCTGGGACGGCGGCGGGAGCGGCTGTACGGGGCGCGGGTGTACGGGGCGCGGGTCGTGCTGCTGGTGGGGCCGGGGGACAACGGCGGCGACGCGCTGTACGCCGGAGCCCGCCTGGCCCGGCGCGGCGCCGGGGTGACGGCCGTACCGCTGGACTCCGCGCGGGTGCACGTGGGCGGGATGGCCGCGCTGCTGGCCGCCGGCGGCCGGGTGAGCGGCTCCGTACCGGCGCGGGCGGACCTGGTACTGGACGGGCTCGTCGGAATCGGCGGCCAGGGCGCGCTGCGGCCCGGCGCCGCCGCACTGGTGGAGCGGATCCCCGACGGCGCGGTCGTGGTCGCCGTGGACCTGCCCAGCGGGGTGGACGCGGACACCGGCGAACTCGCCGGGCCCGCCGTCACGGCCGACGTGACGGTGACCTTCGGGGCGTACAAGCCGGGACTGCTGATCGACCCAGGGGCGTCGAAGGCGGGCACGCTGCGGCTGGTGGACCTCGGGCTGGAACTGCCGTCACCCGAGGTGGAGGCCCTGGATCACGCCGACGTGGCGGGGCTGCTGCCGGTGCCGACGCCGTCCAGCGACAAGTACCGGCGCGGCGTTGTCGGCATCGTCGCCGGGTCGACCCGCTACCCGGGGGCGGCGGTGCTGGCCGTGGCCGGAGCGCTGCGCGGCGGCGCGGGGGCGGTGCGGTACGTGGGCCCTGCGGCGGACGCCGTGCTGGCCCGGTATCCCGAGACGCTGATCGGGCACGGGCGGGTGCAGGCCTGGGTGGTCGGCCCCGGGCTCGGCGACGAGCGCGGCCCGGAGGTCGCGCGGGCCCTCGCGGACACGGACGTACCGGTGCTGGTGGACGCCGACGGGCTGCGCGGGCTGGACGACGGGGTCGTGCGGGCGCGCCGGGCGGCGACCCTGCTGACCCCGCACGCCGGGGAGGCGGCGGCGCTGCTGGGGGTGTCGCGGGAGTCGGTGGAGGCCGGGCGGCTCGGCGCCGTACGGGAACTGGCCGGGCGGTACGGGGCCACCGTCCTGCTGAAGGGCTCGACGACGCTGGTGTCCTGCGGCGGTGTGGTCCGGGTCAACCCCACCGGGACCCCGTGGCTCGCCACCGCCGGGAGCGGCGACGTGCTGTCCGGGCTGGCGGGGTCGCTGCTGGCCGGCGGGCTGGACGGGGTCGACGCGGGCGCGGTGGCCGCCTATCTGCACGGGGTGGCCGGTCGGCTGGCCGCCGGTCGGCTGGCCGCCGGTGGTGCGCCGGTGTTGGCCCAGGAGGTGGCCGAGTTCCTGCCGGTCGCGTGGCGGGAGGTCACGGGCTGACCCCGCGGCGCCGTCGCGCGAGCGGCCCCGGGCTGCGCCCGGGCTTCCCGGGGCTCCGCCCCGGACCCCGCGCCTCAAACGCCGGCGGGGCCGGATTGGGCTGGGGTGGGCGTCGCGGGGGTTCTGAGAGACTGTGGGGGATGAACGAGACACCGACGCGCGTGTACGCCGAGATCGATCTTGACGCGGTACGGGAGAACGTACGCGCACTGCGCGCACGGGCGCCCCGGGCCGAGCTGATGGCCGTCGTCAAGGCGAATGCCTACGGGCACGGGATGCTGCAGTGCGCCCTCGCGGCCCAGGAGGCCGGCGCCACGTGGCTCGGGACCGCCACCCCCGACGAGGCGCTCGCGCTGCGCGCCGCCGGGGTCGAGGGGCGGATCATGTGCTGGCTCTGGACCCCCGGCGGGCCCTGGCGGGAGGCCGTCGAGGCCGACCTGGACGTGTCCGTCAGCGGCCTGTGGGCCCTGGACGAGGTACGGGCCGCCGCGCGCGCGGCCGGCCGTAGCGCCCGTATCCAGCTCAAGGCCGACACCGGCCTCGGCCGCAACGGCTGTCAGCCCGCCGACTGGGCCGAGCTGGTGGGCGCGGCCGTCGCCGCCGAGGCGGAGGGCACCGTCCGAGTCACGGGTATCTGGTCGCACTTCGCCTGCGCGGACGAACCCGGCCACCCCTCCATCCAGCTCCAGCTCGACGCCTTCCGCGACATGCTCGCGTACGCCGAGAAGGAGGGCGTCGAGCCGGAGGTCCGGCACCTCGCCAACTCGCCGGCCACCCTGACCCTTCCCGACAGCCACTTCGACCTGGTGCGCCCCGGCATCGCCCTCTACGGCGTGTCGCCCGCGCCCGAGCTCGGCACTCCCGCCCAGCTCGGCCTGCGCCCCGCCATGACCCTCAAGGCCTCTCTCGCGATGGTCAAGCGGGTCCCCGCCGGGCACGGGGTGAGCTACGGCCACCACTACGTCACCGAGGCCGAGTCGAACCTCGCCCTGATCCCGGCCGGTTACGCCGACGGCATCCCGCGCAGCGCATCCGGCCGCGGGCCGGCCCTGGTCGGCGGCCGGATCCGGCAGGCCGCCGGGCGGATCGCCATGGACCAGTTCGTCGTGGACCTCGGCCAGGACCTCGCCCGCGTCGGTGACGAGGTCGTCCTCTTCGGGGACGCCGAGCGTGGCGAACCCACCGCCGAGGACTGGGCTCGAGCGGCGCACACGATCGCGTATGAGATCGTCACTCGTATCGGAGGCCGGGTGCCCCGGGTGTACCTGGGCGGCTGAGTGAGGACGGCGACGGCGTGAGCGAGAACTGGCGCAAGGCAGGCTGGGCCGGCGCGGCCATCGGTGTCCTGGCGGCGGGCGCCGCGGCCGGTGTCGCGGTCGAACGGATCACCGTGGGCCGCGGCATCCGCATGCGGGCGCGACTCGCGCTGGACGCCGCCGGGGATTACGGGTCCTTGCGCGGCACCGAGGGGATCTGCCGGGCCGAGGACGGCACCGAGCTCTACTTCGAGGCCGACGAAGTGCCCGAGGAGGGCAGGAAACGGCGCCTGGGGCGCAAGGAAACGGCCGCCGCCACCGTCGTCTTCTGCCACGGCTACTGCCTGGGCCAGGACTCCTGGCACTTCCAGCGGGCCGCCCTGCGCGGCGTCGTCCGCTCCGTCTACTGGGACCAGCGCAGCCACGGCCGCAGCGCGCGCGGCCTGGCCCAGGCCGACGGCGAAGCGGTGACCATCGACCAGCTCGGCCGCGACCTGAAGGCCGTCATCGACGCCGCCGCGCCCGCCGGTCCGCTGATCCTCGTCGGTCACTCGATGGGCGGAATGACCATCATGGCCTTCGCCGAGCAGTTCCCGGAGCTGGTCCGCGACCGGGTGCTCGCCGTGGCCCTCGTCGGCACCTCCAGCGGCCGGCTCGACGAGGTCACCTACGGCCTGCCCGCCGTCGGGATGAGCGCCGTACGCCGCGTCCTGCCGGGCGTGCTCAGGGCGCTCGGCTCGCAGGCGGAGCTGGTGGAGAAGGGCCGACGGGCCACCGCGGACCTCTTCGCGGGCATGATCAAGATGTACTCGTTCGGCTCGCGGGACGTGGATCCGGGCGTCGCGCGCTTCGCCGAGCGGCTGATCGAGGCGACCCCGATCGACGTGGTCGCCGAGTTCTACCCGGCCTTCCAGACCCACGACAAGGGCGCCGCCCTCCAGCTGTTCGCGAACATCCCCGTCACCGTCGTCGCCGGGGACCGGGACATGATCACCCCGCCCGGGCACAGCGTGGTCATCAAGGAGGCGCTGCCGGCCGCCGAGCTGGTGGTGCTGGAGAACGCCGGCCACCTGGTGATGCTGGAGCACCCCGACGCCGTGACCGGGCTGCTGGCCGACCTGATCGCGCGCACCGGAGCCGTCCCCGCAGCGACTAACGTGGGGACGTATGGAAGAAGTACCGCGGGAAGCGCCGCGCAGCCCGGCGGCTGAGGTCCTGGCCGAGGCCGCCGCCGAAACCCTGATCACCGTCGACTCGCCCGACTCCATGCAGGAGCTGGGCCGCCGCCTCGCCGGCCTCCTGCGCCCCGGCGACCTCGTCCTGCTGAGCGGCGAGCTCGGCGCGGGCAAGACCACTCTGACCCGGGGCCTCGGTGAGGGGCTCGGCGTCCGCGGGGCGGTGACCTCGCCGACCTTCGTGATCGCCCGGGTGCACCCGTCCCTCGGCGGCGGACCGGCGCTGGTGCACGTCGACGCGTACCGGCTCGGCGGCGGGCTGGACGAGATGGAGGACCTGGACCTCGACGTGTCGCTGCCCGAATCCGTGGTGGTCGTGGAATGGGGCGACGGCAAGGTGGAGGAGCTCTCCGAGGACCGGCTGCACGTGGTCATCGGGCGGGCGGTCGGCCACGAGGAGGTCCTGGACGACGTGCGCGAGGTGGCGGTGCGCGGGGTCGGGGCGCGCTGGGCCGGTACGGAGCTGGCCGGGCTGAGCGCGCGGTAGGCACCGGGCGCGCCGGGGACCGCGGGGGCGCCCGGGGACCGAGGGGGGCGCCCCCGGCAAAACGTACCGACAACGCGTCGGGAAAATATTGCGCTGGTGGAGGGCCGCGTGATGACATGGTACCGAGCGCTGGTTAGGTCTACCTAAGTACAGCGTCCCGGGTTCAGGAGGAGCCATGTCGCCAGCAGGTGCGGAGCAGCGAGAGCCCGCCGTGTCCATGCGGGCGCTGCTCGCGGCGGGCGCGGCCGCCACGGCCGTGTCCACGCCGCCGCGCGCGCGGCCCGCGGTGCGGGAGCCGGATCCGGATCTCGAATCGGAGCCGGAGTCGGAAGCCGGCCCGGAACCGGCGCATACGCGAGAGGCCGCCCCGGAGTCCGAGGCGGCCTGACGTTCCCGTACGGGTGAAGGTGGCGCGTCAGGGAACGACGACGACCTTCGAACTGATCGTCGCGAAGGCCCACATCGCGTCGCCGTCCGCGCGCGTCATCCGGATGCCGCCGGTCTTGCGGGTCGGGTCCGGCTCCGGCAGCGAACCGTCCACGCGGGCGCTGAAGCCGATCACGATGCCGTCCGTGCTGGTGAACCGTACGACGTGCTCGATCGACACCCCGTCCGAGCCGGTGACCGCGCCCGAGCGCGAGCTGACCGCGTAGCTGCCCGGCGCCGGGTGCACGGTGCTGGGCTTCACCGCGAACGACCGGGGCTCCCGGCCGTCCTCGGCCACCAGCCACACCCGCTTCTGGGACACCGAGTACACGACCCGCACCCCGGTCCCCGAATCGGCCGGCAGCGCTGCCGGCTTCGAGGGGTCCTGCTTGGCGGGGGACTGACTCGTCGACGGGTCCGAAGGGGCCTGCGGGGCCGCCTTCGCGGGGCGTGCGGGCGCGGTCGCCGAAGCCTGGTAACCGAGGAATCCGATGGCGACGATCGCCGCGGCGGTGAGCCCGGCCACGATTCCCGAGCTGCTGCGTGCCACCCTTGCTCCACCTCTCCGAGCTGCCTAGACAGTACGGTCGAAAGGTAGCAGCCGAGCCGCCCGCCGCCCGGCCGCAATTGCGGCCCCGCCCGGAGTCGTAGGCTGTTCGCGTGCTCCTGCTCGCTGTAGATACCGCCACGCCCGCCGTCACCGTCGCCCTGTACGACGGGGAGTCCGTGCTCGCCGAGTCGAACCAGGTCGACGCCCGCCGCCACGGGGAGCTCCTGCTGCCCTCCGTGGACGCGGTCCTCGCCGAGGCCGGGGTGAAGCTCGAAGCCGTCACCGGCGTCGTCGTCGGCGTCGGCCCCGGCCCCTACACCGGACTGCGCGTCGGCCTCGTCACCGCCTCCACCTTCGCCGCCGTCCTCGGCGTCCCGGTCCACGGCCTGTGCACCCTCGACGGGCTCGCGTACGCCGCGGGCACCGCCGGTATCGAGGGCCCCTTCACCGTCGCCACCGACGCGCGGCGCAAGGAGGTCTACTGGGCGCGGTACGAGGACCCCCGCACCCGGATCGGGGAGCCCGCCGTGGACCGCCCGGCCGACATCGCCGAGCGCGTCGCGGGCCTCCCCGCGGTGGGCCAGGGCGCGGCGCTGTACCCCGAGGTCTTCCCCGACGCGCGCGAGCCCGTGCACCAGTCGGCCGCCGCCCTCGCGGCGCTGGCCGCGGAACGGCTGGCGGCCGGGACGCCGTTCGAGAACGCCGGCGGCCTGCCGCCGACCCCCCTCTACCTGCGCCGGCCCGACGCGCAGGTGCCCAAGAACTACAAGGTGGTCACCCCCAAGTGACGGCCCCGACCGCCACGCTGCGCGACATGCGCTGGTGGGACATCGAGCCCGTACTGGAACTGGAGCACGAGTTGTTCCCCGAGGACGCCTGGTCCGCCGGAATGTTCTGGTCCGAACTCGCCCACGCGCGCGGCCCGCTGGCCACCCGCCGCTACCTCGTCGCCGAAGAGCCCGGAACCGGCCGCATCGTCGGCTACGCCGGGCTGTCCGCCGCGGGCGACCTGGCCGACGTACAGACCATCGCCGCCGCGCGCGACCAGTGGGGGACCGGGCTCGGTGCCCGGCTCCTCACCGAGCTGCTGCGCGCCGCGACCGCCTTCGAGTGCGCCGAGGTGCTGCTGGAGGTGCGGGTGGACAACACCCGCGCCCAGAAGCTCTACGAGCGCTTCGGCTTCGAGCCCATCGGCTTCCGGCGCGGCTACTACCAGCCCGGCAACGTCGACGCGCTCGTCATGCGACTGACCGACCCCGCACAAGCACGAACTGAGAGCTGTGAGAGCAATGGCTGACGAACCTCTCGTCCTCGGCATCGAGACCTCCTGCGACGAGACCGGCGTCGGCATCGTCCGCGGCACCACGCTGCTCGCGGACGCGATCGCGTCGAGCGTCGACGAGCACGCCCGCTTCGGCGGCGTCGTGCCCGAGGTGGCCTCGCGGGCCCACCTGGAGGCGATGGTCCCCACCATCGAGCGCGCACTGAAGGAGGCCGGGGTCAGCGCCCGCGACCTCGACGGCATCGCGGTCACCGCCGGTCCGGGCCTGGCGGGGGCGCTGCTGGTGGGCGTCTCGGCGGCGAAGGCGTACGCGTACGCCCTGGGCAAGCCGCTCTACGGGGTCAACCACCTCGCCTCCCACATCTGCGTCGACCAGCTGGAGCACGGGCCGCTGCCGGAGCCCACCATGGCGCTGCTGGTGTCCGGCGGTCACTCCTCGCTGCTGCTGGCCCCGGACATCACCTCCGACGTCCGGCCGCTCGGCGCGACCATCGACGACGCCGCGGGCGAGGCCTTCGACAAGATCGCCCGCGTGCTCCAGCTGGGCTTCCCCGGCGGTCCGGTCATCGACCGGCTCGCGCGCGAGGGCGACCCGAAGGCGATCCACTTCCCGCGCGGGCTGACGGGGCCGCGCGACGCGGCGTACGACTTCTCCTTCTCCGGCCTCAAGACGTCGGTGGCCCGCTGGATCGAGGCGAAGCGCAAGGCGGGGGAGGAGGTGCCGGTGCGCGACGTGGCGGCGTCCTTCCAGGAGGCCGTGGTGGACGTGCTGACGCGCAAGGCGATCCGCGCGTGCAAGGACGAGGGCGTCGACCACCTGATGATCGGCGGCGGTGTGGCGGCCAACTCCCGGCTGCGCTCGCTCGCGCAGGAGCGCTGTGACGACGCGGGGATCATCCTGCGGGTGCCGCGGCCGAAGCTGTGCACGGACAACGGCGCGATGGTCGCGGCGCTGGGCGCGGAGATGGTCAAGCGGAACCGGCCGGCCTCCGACTGGGACCTGTCCGCCGACTCCTCGCTGCCGGTGACGGAACCGCACGTGCCGGGCGCCGAGCCCCATGGCCACGGCCACGGCCACACCCACGACCATGACCACGTGCACGAGCTGAGCAAGGACAACCTCTACTCATGAGCACCGTCGCGCTGATGTGGGAAGCCCGCGCCGTCGACGGGCGGGGCAACGAGCTGCTGGAGTGGGCCCGCTCGCAGGTCCTCGCCCGGGAGCCGGTGCGCCGCGAGGTCCTGCGCGGCGCGCAGGACCGGGTGCTCGTGATCACCTGGTGGGAGACCGCCGAGGGGCTCGCGGCGGAGCTGCCCGAACTGCCGGAGCCGGCCGCCGACCTGATCGCCCGGGCGGTGCACCGCTGGCGGTTCGAGTCGGTGGAGGTCACGGAGGGCTGAGCCGCCGGGCGCTCGAAGCGGCCTCCGGCGCGCTTGGACGCCGTGACGCTATGGTCATGCGCATGTCTAGTCGCGACCTCCCGCCTCCTCCTCCACCCGCGCACCTGCGCGAGTGGCTGGACGAGGCCGTCTTACGGGCCGACCGTGCGCGTTTCCTGGCGGACCTGAGCCGGCGCAGTCTGGGCCTCGGGCGGTTGCTGCTGTTCTGGGCCGTCGCGGCCGTCTTCGTGCTCGGCTGGAGCTTCGTCGGCATGGCCGCGATGTCCTTCGAGTCGGGCGACCCGATCTCGTACCTCTTCGGGGTGGTCTTCGGCCTGATCGGGCTCGGCGTGCTGGTGCCCGCCGGACTCTGGTTCGCGTGGGGCGTCCGGCAGGAGCGGCGGGTGCGCCGGCTGCTGCACGCCTGGTTCGAGGCGGGCCACGACCCCGCCACCGACAGCCGGCTGCGCGCCCCCGCCCGGAGCCTGGTGTGGCTGACGGCCTCCCTCGCGCTCGGCGTGACCGGGCTCTGCGTGGCCTTCGCGGCCGCGGGCGGGGTGCGGCCGGGCGAGAGCGCGTACGGGGAGTTCACGTACTTCATGGGAGTCGGCATGATCCTGTGGATCACCGGCCTGCTGGGCGCTGCCAAGGCGGGCACCCACTACCGCTGGGCGGTACGCGCCTTCCGCCGCCCGCCGCTGACCGCCCCGGCGCTCGCGGACCGGCCGGGCTGACCCCCGGCCCGGCGCCATGCGGGGCGCCTACTCCACCGCCGGCGAGCCGATCAGCATCGACGGAGCCCCCGCGACCCGGGTCAGGAAGACCGTCGCGGAGTGCGGACCCTGCGGTTTGACCTTCCTGCGCAGCTCCTCCGGCTCGATCGCCGAGCCGCGCTTCTTCACGGTCAGGATCCCGACCTCGCGCTCGCGCAGCAGCGCCTTCAGCTTCTTCAGGCCGAAGGGCAGCACGTCCGTGATCTCGTACGCGGTGGCGTACGGGGTCGCGCGCAGTTCGTCGGCGGTGATGTAGGCGATGGTCGGGTCGATGAGCCGGCCGCCGAGCTGCTCCGCGACCTCGGCGACGAGGTGGGCGCGGATCACGGCCCCGTCCGGCTCGTAGAGCCAGCGGCCGACCGGGCCCGCCTCCGGGTCGGGCAGCGGGTCGGCGGTCCGCAGCTCGCGCGGTCCGGGCAGCAGGGTGGCGCGCACGGTGCCGGGGGCCGTCCCGAACCACAGCACAGCCTCCTTCACGTCCCCGTGGTCGGAGATCCACTCGGCCTCGGCGTCCTGCGGCACCGCCTCGTGCGGGATCCCGGGGGCGATCTTGATGGCGGCGTGTTCCGCCGTACGGGCCGCCTCCACGGCCCAGGACAGCGGCGGCGAGTACGACTCCGGGTCGAAGATCCGGCCGCGCCCGCCGCGCCGCGCCGGGTCGATGAACACCGCGTCGTACGCGGACACGTCCACGTCCGTCACATCCGCCTGGCGGACCTCGATCAGGTCCGCCAGGCCCAGAGCCTCGGCGTTGGCCCGCGCGACCGCGACGGTCAGGGGGTCGAGGTCCACCGCGAGCACCCGGATCCCGAGCCGGGCCAGGGCGAGGGCGTCCCCGCCGATGCCGCAGCACAGGTCCGCGACGCTCCGTACGCCGAGCGCCGCCAGCCGGCCCGCGCGGTACGAGGCCACCGAGGCGCGGGTGGCCATCTCGCCGCCGCCGGGCGTGAAGTACATCCGGAACGCGTCCTCGGCCCCGAACTTCGCCACCGCCCGCTGACGCAGCCGGGCCTGCCCGAGTGCGGCCGAGACGAGCCCGGCGGGGTGCTCGCGCCGCAGCCGGGTGGCGACGGCGATCTCCTGGGCGGGGTCGTAGTCGCGGAGCGAGTCCAGGAGGGCGCGGCCGGGCGGGGTGAGGAGCGCGGCGAAGTCTTCGGGGGTCACCAGTTCATTGTGGGCCAGCCGGTGGAAGGGCGGAGCCCGGCCGTGGTGTCGGCCGTGCGGCGCGGCTGAGTGGTGTAAGGATCCGCTGCTATGCAGCTTGTACGACAAAAGGGAAATATCACGCAGTTTGGTCACCGGCCCGCGGCGCGTCCGCGCGGCCGGTACGGGGTCGCCCTCGCCGCACTGCTCGTGGCCGCTCTGGGGACGGGATGCGGCGCGGGGGAGTCCGAGAAACCGGCCAAGGCCAAGCCCGGCCAGGGCGCCGGGGCCGCCGCGGGGGCGGCGGGCGCGCACCTCAGCCAGGCCGAGAAGGCCAAGGCGGCCCAGCAGGCCCGGATCGCCGCCGTGAAGCGATGGGGCCTGGCCAAGATGCCGCTCACCGCCCCGGCCGCGCCCAAGGAGAAGCCGGAGATCGAAACCCGCGACGGCTTCGAGGTGGAGGACGGCGACGAACTGCCGCCGGTCTTCACCACCGTCCCGACGGAGGACAAGGTCGTCTTCCTGACGATCGACGACGGCGCGGAGAAGGATCCCGAGTTCCTGAAGATGATGCGGGAGCTGAAGATCCCGTACACGGCGTTCCTCAGCGACTACCTCGTGCGCGAGAACTACCCGTACTTCAAGCAGATGCAGGCCGCGGGCGTCACCCTGAACAACCACACCCTCAACCACCGCTACATGCCGGCGCTGTCGTACGAGAAGCAGCGCCAGGAGATCTGCGGCCAGCAGGACACGATCCAGAAGCAGTTCGGCAAGCGGCCGACCCTCTTCCGGCCGCCGTACGGCAACTACAACCAGGACACCCTGCGCGCGGCGAAGTCCTGCGGCATCAAGGCGGTTCCGCTGTGGAACGCCGAGGCGTTCACGAACCGCATGGACTACCGGGAATGGGACCGCGACCTCCACCCCGGTGACATCATCCTGACGCACTTCCGGGGCAAGGAGGACTGGAAGGGCACGATGCCTGACATGATCCGTCATGTCATGAAGACCGTCACGGAAAAGGGGTACGCCGTGGCCCGCTTGGAGGACTACCTGTGATGGACGCGCGCCGGCTGGTGGCCGGAACACTGGCGGCCGGCGCGCTCGCGCTGTCCCTGACGGGGTGCGGGAACAGCGTGGACCCGATCGAACGGCTGGGCCGCAAGGCCGCGGACGCGGGGACGCCCTCGGCGTCCCCGCCCGCCTCGCGCCCGGCGCAGGCGGGGACGGCGGCGCCGGGGTCGGCGGCGGGGACGGGCGGGACGGCGGCGGACGAGGCGTACCGGAAGTGGGGCCTGACGGCCCCCGTCCAGTACGCCCCCAAGCCCGCCCAGAAGCCCCAACTCCCCAAGCCCGCCCCGGGCAAGGCGGCCGTACTGGACCGAATACCCGTCGCGCCGACGGACAAGGTCGTCTTCCTGACCTTCGACGACGGCGCCGAGAAGGACCCCGAGTTCCTGAAGATGGCGGCCGACCTCAAGCTGCCGATCAGCATGTTCCTGACAGACAACGTGGCCTCGTCGGACTACGGGCACTTCGAGAAGCTCCGAGACAACGGCTCCGGCAGCACGATAAACAACCACACCCTGACGCATCCGAACCTGCGCACGCTGCCCTTCGCGGCGCAGAAGACGGAGATATGCGGCCAGCAGGAGCGCCTGGAGAAGCGCTTCGGCTCACGCCCGACGCTCTTCCGGCCGCCGTTCGGCAACTACAACGACGACACCCTCAAGGCGGCGTCCGAGTGCGGTATCTCCTCGGTCGTCCTGTGGCGCGCGTCGATGCAGATAAACGACTTCCAGTACGCCGAGGGCTCCGACCTCAAACCCGGCGACATCGTCCTGGCCCACTTCCGCGGCCCCTCGGAACTCAAGGGCACGACGGAACCCCAGATGACGACCCGCATGCTCCGGCGCATACAGGAGCAGGGATACAGGATCGGGCGGCTGGAGGACTACCTGTAAGGGCGGGCGGGGGCGGGCGGCGTCCGTGGGGCGGGGACGTTGAAGCGTGGCGGGGGTGTGGGGGTCGGGGGCCCGTTATCCGGGATCAGGGAGGGTATGGGGGTTTCCCGTCAGTCTCATCGTCTCTCCGTGTCGGGCCGGCCCCTCAAGGGCGCTCCTCCTCGTTCCTCGT